>DRAE01000047.1 GCA_011041895.1 Candidatus Bathyarchaeota archaeon | reverse complement strand
TTAGTTTTACCTTCTCTTCTCCTTCGGAATGGAACTCTATATGTGGGACCTCTAGCCAAGTGAGATTACCTCCTCCTTTAAGAGGCTGTTTTCCTTGATATATGATTTCAAATGTCTTAGGCTTCTGAAAGCCCCTCCTTTAACCATTCTTCTAAGTTTCTGATAAGTTGAGGGCTCCAGTAAGCCCTTATCTCTGAGCATTCTCAGATATCTTCTTTGGGCTCTTACACGTATTATCCACTGTCTCTTAGGATCGAGTCTAGCACTCTTCTTACCTTTCCTACTACCATGACCTCTAAGTCTCCCCCTTTTCTTTTTCATTAGACGTAGTCTAGCTCTATATCTGCATACTCCCTTCTTAGGCTTTATCCTTATGATTTTCTCCTTGATAAGCTTCCTAATATCGTCTGCTGTAACAGCGTCTGAGACTACATCAAGATAGTCCGGGTGAATCCATACTCTGGACACGCCTACTCCTAGCATCCTAGCCACAAGTTCCTTTTTATTCCTTAGATTCAAGTAGTAACCCTCCCTTTCCAGGGTTAAGTACAGTTATTCCAAGATCCTTAGCTTTTTCGAGTATTTGGATTCTTTTTCTGAGTCCAACTGTGTGAGCTATCCTTGCAACTTCGACTTCAGGGTTTATCCTTTCAAGCTCCTCTACATTATGTACCAGAACCTCTCTCTTACCTGATGGATGAAGGCCTCTAACCTTCCTTGGGGAACCGTATCCTATGCTCACTAGAGCTGGTCTACTCTTTAACTTAAGGCGCATTTTACTGTCTATTCCACGTGGGCGTCGCCAGTTTTCCTTTACTCTAACGTATCGCCATGACTCTTGCCTTACAAACTTTGGCCTTCTTCTACTAATTGTTCTTCTTATTCTCAGTAGACGTGCAAGAGAGTTCTTCCCCATATTCATCACCTTACTAGTGGCTTACCATCTTTCTCATACACGTATATGCCGTCTAGGAACACTCTTGGATCTTTATCCTTTATCTTCGTGGCCTGCTGTATGTTTGCAGCAGTTTGACCCACAGCCTCCTTATCAATTCCCTTAACTATCACATCTTCTCCTTCAACCTTTACCTCGACACCTTTAAGTATCTTAGCGATACGTGGAGCCCTTTCTCCCATAAAGTTGTTTATAATAACTTTATCGCCTTTAACCTCGACCTTGATCGGAAAGTGAGTATAAATTATTTTCATCTTATAAACGTAACCTTCCCTTACACCCTTAAACATGTTCCTAAAGTGGGCGATTATGGTTCCAATTATAGCCTTCTCTCTCCTAGTAACATCGTAGGAGTCGACTATGACTTTTCCATTCTCAATCTTTATGTTGACTTTCTTTGGAATATGCGAAAAATCTTTCTCAATGGTGCCAAGTGGACCTGTAACCTTGACTCTACGGTTTTCATCGATTTCAACTTTCACGTCTTCCGGTATGTCTATCGACTTGCTCAGGTACTCCAGCTTGGGCATATGCATCACCATTAATAGACGTATGCTAGAAGCACGCCTCCAATCCTTTTCTCTAACGCCTCCTTATGAGTCATAACGCCTTGATCCGTGGATATGATAACTATGCCAACATTATATGCTGGAAGATACTGTGCTACAACTTTCTCTAGATCCCTGTATTTCACTGGGAATCTGGGTTTGATCACGTTGCACTTGTTTATTCTGCCCAGTAGCTGGACTTTGAACTTGTTTCCTCTACCATCCTGGATCAGCTCGAATTCTCCAATGTAGCCTTCCTTCTGCATTATCCTTAGAACTTGCCCAATGAGTTTTGAAGCTGGATATATGAGGCATGTCTTGTTTCCTACCATTTCATTATTCTGTATAGTTGAGAGGGCATTAGCTAGTGCATCGTTTAGACACATCTTCCACGCACCTCCAGTTTACATGTACTTTTTGAATCCCAGTTCCTTAGCTATCTCTCTAAAGCATCTTCTACATATGAAGAGTTTATACTTTCTAATTACACTTTCAGTTGTACCACATCTTCTACATCTGGGTGGTACCTTCCTCCTTGGTTCGGCGCTCATTTTCTTTAAAAAAGAAGAGGACAAATTTAAATGATTTGAACATTAAACTCGTGCATCATATAGCAAGCAGCTTCTAATGGAGATATTCTAACCTTGCTGGGTATCTTACTTTTACATCTTTTTCTTCTAGCGATTCTAAAACCTGGCCTCTCAAGGCTCACACATATGTCCATTCCAAATATTCCAAGCTCGGGGTCATATCTTGTCCCGGGAATTTTGAGATGCTCGTCGATGCCAAATGAAAAAGTATTTACCGAGAAACTGTCGAACTTAAGTTGATGCTGAACCGCTGGTAGAACTTTTCTAAGGAAATCTTCTCCACGCTTTTTCCTCAGTGTAACTTTGCATGCAATAGGTTCCCCCCTATGTATTCCGAAACCTTTTATGGTTTTCTTCGCAAGAAGCTTAACAGGTTTTTGACCCGTCAACTGTTCGAGAATTTTCATTGCTCGTTCAAGCGGCTCACCTGATGTTCCAACACATATGTTGACAACTACCTTCTCTATTCTAGGCTTTGACAATGGATTTTTCTTCCATTTTTCAACGAACTTTTTACATTCCTCGAGCGGGATTATGTTCTGCTGGCTTCTATTTCTGGCCATTTCAGGATCTCCTCTGGAAGAGTTATCTCAGGCTCATCTTTTCCGATGATGATCATATACTCTAGAAGCGTTGTGACCTCGTGGCCATCATATGATAGGGTTACGAGAGGTTTTTGAAAAGCTGTTCCAGGAGTAATCTTTTCGATCTTACCTACTTTACCCATGTTTTTTCCGAACACTATTAAGCCATACATTCCCTCTTTTAAGGGCAAATGCTCTAGGATCTCTTGATCTGGAAGAGAGATCTTCAGCGAGTCTCCAACATTGTACTTTTTAAGTTTTTTATCTCGTCTTACATCTGAAAGATCAAATAGGAAGGATCTTCCGTCATGTGAATTAAGCTGTAATTTGCCTCCCTTGACTAATCTTTTTCCATTTATTCTGACAATCTTAAATTGAGCTTCATCTTCAGTTATCGGGTGAAGCGTTAGTTTTTCACCTATGGTTGGAAGAACTCTAAATGCTTGCTTCAGCCTTGGAACAGTTATTACATCCATTACACCTACTGGGAACTGATGATGCCTTATAGGTCTACCATCTACGTATATCTCCTTTCTGGCGATTATGGACTTGGCTTCTCTGTATGTTGAACAGTATTTGAGAATGTCTCTAACTATTATGAGTAGGGGTATTGCACGCTCCTTCGGATGTGGTCCAGGCATTGTCTTTACTGTGAATTTATGCTCTTTTCGGGGAATTGGAAGTATCTTTGGAGCTGAAAGTCTTTTCTGATGCATCTTAACCTCCTCTTAGCAGAGCCTCTTTTCTTTTTGGATCTGAAAGATCCAGTTCAACTATCATTAGATTGGATGGATGAATCGGATAATATACTTCTGTTCCATCCCTCTTCTTGATCGTTGCCTTTTCGACAGAAACCCTTACTTTTTTGACGTCTACCTCGACCACTTTACCCTCGAGCCCTTTAAAGTCCCCCCTCATTATGCGAACTACATCTCCCGTTCTGACTGGAAATGTTCTTCTTTTATAAAGTGCTCTAAGTTCAGGAGATAGGTGTGCAGCAAGCATCTTATGCTTTTGGTGTAGGGGGGCATTAAAGAAGCGTTTTCTAACTTTTGAGGGTTTTGATGAGAATTTCTTTGGCATTTTATACCACCATTTTAGCGATTGAACCTATATGCTTCCATCTTTCAACAACTTCTTTTGCCACTGGGCCTCTAATTTCGGTTCCCTTGGGCTTTCCATCAGCTGTAACTAGTACTGCAGCATTGCTCTCAAAAGCTACGCGGATACCATCCGGGCGCCTATAAGGCTGTCTTTGTCTTATTATGACAGCATAATGTTGCTGCTTTCTAATTTCCGGTCTACCCTCCTTCACGACTACCTTCACTAGATCTCCAACGCTGCAGAACGGTATTCTATTTAACCTTCCTTTATACCCTAGGACACCGATAATCTTAAGTACTGTCGCACCTGTGTTATCAGCGCACTTGACTAAGCTTCCATATTGTAGGGCAGGGGTTATCCTTCTTCTTGGAGGCCTTAGTACTCCCTCAGCTCTTGTTTTCTTTGCCATTTTACTTAGCCTCCTCCTTCTCGATCACTACAAAGCTTACAGATTTGGCAAGCTTTCTACATTCCATTATTTTAACGCGGTCTCCTTTTTTAGCATTTATACATGGGGGGTTGTGAGCGTGAATTTTTGATCGTCTTCTCTCATATCTTTTATACTTGGGGATGTATACTAGGTACTCTCTTAGAACGGTTACTGTCCTATGCATTTTATCACTTACAACTACTCCAGTTAACAGTTTACCTCTTACACGTAAGGTTCCATGGAAGGGGCATTTTGGATCATTACATTTCTTCTCTGGAGGTTTTACTGGCACACCTATATTAGTCGACCTCAGTGGCATGCATTCACCACCTTTTCACACACTTTTTTAATCTTTCATCGGGGCTTTTTGCTATCTCCTCGCCTTTAACTACAATTCTATGTTTTTCAGATATAAAAAATCTAAACACGCATATGCTTTTAGGAACTTTAACACGTCTACCGTTTTTAAGCTCAAGTATCAGAAGGTTCTTTGTCTCATCGATCACCTTTCCCTTGACACCGATTAGATTTGGATGAGAAGATTCAATTACTTCAACCTCTAAGCCTATAAGCTCATGCTGGGCTATATTTAAAGGAGTTATCTTTCTATCTGACATTAGATATTTGATATGGGGAAAAGAAATTTAAAGCTTTCATTAAAGTTAATAATATCAAGCATTTGGGGGACGTTGAAATGGCAATACTTAGGATGGATGAAATAAGGAGAATGACTCCGGAAGAACTTGAGAAAAAGCTTAAGGAGCTTAAAATAGAGCTTATTCACGCTAGAATGAGAGTTGCAACTGCAAGAGGAGAAGTAGACACGAAAAGGTTGAGAGAGCTTAGGAGAGCTATAGCCCGAATAAATACTGTTCTGAGAGAGTATAAATTTAGGAAGATTGGGGCGTAGTCTCCTTCTCCTCTGTTGTCTCCCCTTCCTTCACCTTCTTGAACATTATTTCCGGCTTCTTAAGCGTGATAAACACTTTGACTCCTATAACTCCTTTTGGAAGCAATGCCGTCGCAAATCCCTTAACTGTTCTCTCCTCAGCGAAATCACCAACTTTATAGATTACCCCCTCTCTAAATGTTTCTGTTCTCGCCCTTTGACTTCTTAGTTTTCCACTTATCCTAATCTCTGCTCCAGAAACTTTATCGGATGACATTATTCTCCTAAGTGCAACAAATGCTACTCTCCTGAAATGAATGCCTCTCTCAATAGCTGACGCAATGTTTCTGGCAATGACAACGGGGTCTATATTGAAGTCAGGCACTTCCATAACCGTTATCTGGACATTAAATAGACCAAATCGTTCCTCAAGGAGCTTAGAAAGTTCAAGTATATTTCTGCCACGTTTTCCGATAACAAGACCTGGTCTGGCAGCATATATTATGACTCTAGTCCCGAGCGGGGTTTCTGCTATTTCAACCTTGCTACATAATGCTCTCTTTAATTTCTCTCTTAGGAACTCCTGTATTTGCGCCCTTAGAATGCTCTTTTCGAGTAGAATGTTAACCTGCATTTTATTGCTCCTCCACAATCACTTCAACGTGCACAAGTTGCTTAACTTTTGGAGATGTTCTTCCAAACGCTCTTGGGAAGAATCTTTTAAGCTTAATAGACTTATGGGCTGCAGCGTGAATTATTTTTAGTCTGTCTACGTCGAGACCTTTTTCCTCAGCGTTTGCCTTAACCGACTCAAGTATTTTGAGAATGTGCTTTGCAGCTTTAACGGGATACCTTCCTGCAGGCCACTTTCGCAACCCCCTTCTATGAGCTACCTTCTTATTGTACCTCGTGAATGGAATTGGCTTTTTCAGAGCGATAACATCTTCTAATAAGTCTATTGCATTGTCTAACATCATCCCTCTTATAGCTTTGCATATCTCATATGCGGCTTTGAATGAAATGTCTAGATCTCTTCCGCTAGCTTTTGCCGTTGTATCCGGGTTTACATCCTTCAGTGAGTATTCCCAGTGTGGCATGGTGGTCACCTTACTTTAGTGGGACATACATGCTTGATCTTGTAGCACGTACACCTGGAGCACCATGGACTACACGCTTACACGTAATAGCAAATTCGCCTAGATAGTGTCCTATCATCTCAGGCTTTATCTCAACTGGAACATACTCTTTACCATTGTGTACATGTATAGTTAAACCGACCATCTCAGGTAGAATTATCATGTCACGGGCTCTCGTTCTTATGGGTTTATCTAATCCCTTCTCCCTGTACTTTCTTATCTTCTCTAGGAGCTTCTGCTGTTCAGGGGTTAATCCTCTTAGCAGTGATCTACGTTGTCTGCTTGGAAGGAGCTTTATGAATTCCTCCATGGACATACTCTTTAACTCCTCAAGGGATCTTCCACGATATCTGAATTCATATGACATCTATATCACCGCCTACTTTCTTTTACCTCCTCTACCAGTCTTTTTAGCGGAGATTAGACCAACCTTCCTACCTGGAGGAGCGTGTCTGGAGACTGTTGTTGGCTTACCTGGGCTCTGATGCGAACCTCCTCCAAATGGATGGTCTACCGGATTCATGGCTACTCCACGTACGCGTGGCCACTTCTTCTTTCTGGCGTGAACAAAGTAGTGCTTTGTGCCGGCTTTTAGGAATGGTTTATCTACTCTTCCTCCTCCGGCAGCTATGCCTATTGTAGCTAAGCAGTTTTCGTCTAGGGCTATAGTTTTGCCTGATGGAAGTGATATTAACACCTTTGATCCACTTCTACCTATAACTGTAGCATATGCCCCAGTAGATCTAACAAGCTTTCCACCATCTCCTCGCCTTCGCTCTATGTTGAATACAAATGTTCCCTCGGGGATAGCTTTCAATGGCAGTATATTACCTATGGAAAGGGAGGCTCTTTCACCGATCTCTATGATTTGTCCAACATAAGATCCCTCTGACACAAGTATGGGATATCTTTCTCCATTGATCTCAAGTATGCCTATAGGCCCGCATCTTCCATGCTCATGAACTATGTCAACTAATTTACCCTTAATGGTTTCATGAATAAACTGAGCTGAAAGCGGGGGGTATTTTATAGGACCTATTCTCTTGAATGTATCAGCCTTGTATGTGGGGCTACCTCTTCCTATTCTTTGCGCTCTTATTCTCTTTCCCATTTCACTTCACCTTTAGAATGCTCCAAGCTTTGAAGCTAGATCAATTGCACTATGTTCAGGGGATAGCTTAACATACGCCTTTTTCTCTCCTCTTATCGTTATCAAGGTGTTAACTTTATCCACTTTAACCTTATAGAGAGACTCTATAGCCCTTTTTATATCTTTTTTAGTAGCTTCTCTCCTAACTATGAAAGTCAACTTGTTCTCCTTTTCCATTAGTCTAAATGATTTCTCGGTTAACACTAACCTTACTATAACGTCTTCAGGTCGCAAAATCTCTCCTCCAATTGCCCTAATGCAGATTCAGTCCAAATAGTCAACCTTCCAGCATGCCCACCAGGGGCAAGATGAATCACGGAAAGATTTTTAACGTTTACTACATCTACTCCCGGGATGTTTCTTGCAGCCTTATGTATTCCATTATCCTCACTTATGACAATTAATACGCTTTTCTTGCGCTGATATCTTCTCCCGCGCATCTTACCTTTCCCAGCTCTTACTTTCACACCCTCCTTAGCTCTTTTAATGTCTTCCATCAGACCAAGCTTTTCAAATACCTCAAGAACTTCAGATGTCTTTTTCAAGTCCTGGAACCTGTTTTCAACAATTAGAGGTATATGAACTACATTGTCAACCCTGTGCCCTCGTTTAGCTACTAGATCCTTGACAGCTGTTGCCGCTATTGCCGAAGCAACCGCCAACCTCTTTTCCTTTTTGTTTACTTTTTTCTTGATAACTTTCTCAACAGTTGGGGCATGTGCTCGATGACCTCCCCTAGCAGAAGTTACGATTGCTCCTTGGGCAGCTCTTGGATGCCGTTCACCTTTAACTCTAGGAACTCTGGCAACACCGTACCCTGGGCCCCAGCATTCAGCTGTGCCTCTTAAACCAGCTCTGGAATCTCTTCCTTGTGGTTGCCTACTATTTGCAAGAGAGGCAAAAAAGACTCTATTTATCAAGTCTAATCTTATAGGAGTTTCAAACACTTTTGGTAACTTTATTGTCTTAAGTTTTTCACCGTTGATCGAGAACACTGGAGCCTTCATTTAGAAGCCACCTCAAGCATTTCAGGCTTTGAGCTGACATACACTATCTCATATTTTTCTCTTATTGGCTTTGGCC
>DRAE01000154.1 GCA_011041895.1 Candidatus Bathyarchaeota archaeon | reverse complement strand
GTTCTCAAATCTCCAACCTGTTACCCATTCAACAGCGTTTGTCATGATCCTATCACAGTATTCTCCAGTGCAAGCCTCTATTTCGAAGCTGAAGTACAATGATCGATAACCATTGTTTACCCAGCATTTATCATAGGCTATTATTGCAGCAAGCCCATCCTCTGAAAGTGCAAGTATTCTAGCTGGAATGTAATCGAAAAGTTTGCTGAAGTTTATCGGCAGGGTCAAGTGCACAGTTTTATTCAATCCCGTTAACTTAAAGGACATGTTCAGGACATGCTCTCTACTGCTTGCGTTGATCACTCCTAGGTAAAGTGACTCTAGTCCCCAGTCAATAGCCTCCTCTAAATGGGATACATTCCCTCCAAATACTGTAAACATGCCATTGAAGATTTCAACTACCTCACTGCGATATTTCCTAAGTTCATTGAATGCCTTCAATGCAACGAGCTTAGAGAATGCAAATTGCCATCCAATATGAGTGTAAGCATTGTATCCCTTCTCCATAGCTTCTGGAATGTATATGGCAAATCTATCTGGAAGCCCTTCCAAAATTTCATTCTCGATACCGTAGGCGGTTTTTACAAGGGATGTATTTAATGGGACATGTGATATCTGTAAGGGTATTGACTTTAGAGTCAGCCCCCTTGAGACTGTATCTGAATTACTGCAGAGTATGTCAGCTACCTTATCCCTGATACATTCCCATAGCGTTAGTTGAGGCATCCCCAACAAACCTGCTAGAGTTGTTTCATTTACCACATTAACGTCTGTAAGGTTGTAGCCTAGATGCCCTCTACATCCTATCTTTATACTCTCATTTATTCCAGTATATACTATCCAGTCCGTTAACGTTCCCTGAGTAACTATAAGTCCTGTATGATGTCTTTTCATAAAGTCTATCATCATCTCAAGCACTGTCCTTGTACGGTTTCTATTCGTAAATGTGAGGTCTTGGAGGTCATAGTCAACAAAACTTGTCCCCGTATATAGGTTACTCAACCAAATGACATCTGGAGCTTTACAGTAGTTACAAGTGAAGAATAGAAGAATTTCGTATGGATTATATGCAATGTAGATATTGTACTTTGAACTGACTCGCTCCCAATGATGGAAGTTTTCAATGCCAATTTTTCTAAGTTGCATAGTTACATTAAGCAACTTGTTTAGAGACCATAATGTTGCATTTCTACAGTTTTCCGGGAGATCTGGAAGATATTTCATCAGGCTTCTAAATTCGTTTCCACTCTCTATCAGGATTCGCCATAGAATATGTGGATCAAGTATTGCTACCAGTCTGTTACTGTAACTATATTCGGTAAAGTAGAGTCCTACAGGCGAACGGAATCTATTTCCACGATGATCAATCGCCTCTGAATAAAATCTAATATAACATCCTGGAGGCCTCCCGGGAATATACCCTGTCTTTACAATTATTCCTAAATTGGGAGGTGGAAGCTCTTCAATATCTAATCCAAGCACTCTTCTTATCGAATCTATCGCCGCTGATAGATCTCCTAACACCTTCCTGTAATTTTCAAATGAAATAGCATCTGTAAGCTCAACATCTTTGAAATCTCCACCATTTACAGAATACTTCAAGCTAACATCCTTAACCTCAACATTGTCAATAGCTAACACCGTAACGTTCAACTCCCTATAGCCGGGCCATGCCCAGCCTACCGTAGTTATTCCAAGGATTCCCGTCCCCTCTGGGATAATAGCATAGGTTAATGGTGGCTCAGTGTCGTTTTCCCTGCATTCCACTACCCTATAACATCCACCATCGAAAACTTTTTCATTCTCATCCACCCTAACCTCGAAGCTATAGCTTACTTCACTCCATATGGTGATCTCCCCTGCAATCCGCTTGATAGTGACCGCAGGAAGTCCTGGAATGATTCCAAAATGAGCTCCATCTATATTTATCATTGGCAGATAATGTGTCTTTACAATTGTTTTCTTAAAAGAGCTTGCTCCCTTTTGTTCCACATGAATTCTGATCGTTACTTTCATGACAATGCTAGAGTTCTTCTCCACATACGAAAAATTACCTATAGTCCTTAGCACCGTGGCTACGATTATTACACATCTCCCCGAGCATATATTGTCTGAAGGTGGGTGCCTACTATGCTCTAGTTCAAGCCTTACCTCTTTCACGTTCATGGAATGAACGCTCTCTACTCCAAGAAGTAGGCTAAGTATAGGCAACACTACTATAAAAAATACTAGAATAAAACCAGCTACTTTCCACGACATTTCAATTTATTTTCTCTAAAACCTAGGTTAAAAATTTTGCTTCAAAATACTGAAATTAGAAAAATGTAAAATACTTCATTGACATCGTCGTAGAAAGTGTATAGTCCTTATCATTGGAATATCATATAGCTTAATACACTAACACATTTCATGCAACGCTATCACTAAAATAAAGATTATCAAGGTAACAGCGAGCAGTAGCCCCTCTATTCTTTACACTTTTTCAACACTATTTCAACTACGATTTTATCTCTAAGGTCTCCATAACCTAGTTCTTTCAACAATCTTGATATGAGGCTAGGGTCTCTTATGATATATGTATCCTTTAACTCTTCTTCAAGTATCTCACGAATTTTATTCTCAGGGAGTTCCCCTATTTCCTCTTCGGCAAGTATTTCCGTTAAAAAGTGCCTGGATACTTTTTCGATGCTACCGGCTTTCTTAACGTAGCATAGAGTAACCTTGAATCGCATGCCAATATTATTTAGAAGCCCTTGCTTTATATTTTATGACCAATGGTAAGTAAGGACCCAAATGCGACTACTCTTTTACTTCATGTTCATGGAGCTTTCATTCCACAGTGTAAAGATTGCATGTGGGGCAGTTCAATTATACCTGGAAAATACATTGATCCAGAGAAACTCTCTATGGCACTTGATATCCTCCGCTCTAGGGGTTTATCCTTTGATGAAGCATTTATGCTATGTCCAAATCCGTTTATACATGAGCAGATAAATAGAATCTATGATATAGTTTACGATTACTGTCGTTTCATAAATATCATGATCCATGTAAATGATTTAACCAGGATCAAAATTGGGGTTATTAGTGAGGATGATGGAATCCTGATAATAAGCGATAGCTTTCCAAAGCTAAATGAGCAGAGAAACAACATTCTAGCACTTGAATCACATGGCTTCGATAAAATTGAGATTTTATTTCCAGTGATCCCTGGAGCAAATGACTCGGATATAACTGATGTCCTCAAATTCTGTAGAGTTCGAGGTTTGCGATTGCGATTTATCGGAGGTCCTCCACTTGATGAACGTCTCGATATATCAAGTATCTTCTCGAGACTAAAGGATGTTGACCTCGGTGAGCCATGCGGATACTTTATGGGATGTTATTCGAGGAGAATGGCCTTCTACAGGGATTTTCCATTT
Organism: Candidatus Bathyarchaeota archaeon; assembly: GCA_011041895.1. Taxonomy (GTDB): domain Archaea; phylum Thermoproteota; class DRAE01; order DRAE01; family DRAE01; genus DRAE01. Next base: position 5,127 of record DRAE01000154.1, on the reverse strand, counting down.
CAAGTTCTCTCAAGATATTATAGAGATCCCTGCAACATAGTCTACATGAATAATGCTAATCTAGTTGGAAAGTGTCCTCTCTCAGAGGAAATGTATAGAGTAGAAGAGCTTTCAAAGGTTGATCCAACTAAATGTAAGTGCCCCTTAAATCCTAAGACTCTTACACTCATACCAAAAGTTAAAATATCCTTTCTAACAGGGAATGGCGTTGAAATACATGAAGAGGAGCTTGAAATACTTGACATGATCGATAGAAACTGGAGCATAAGATACATTGCAGAGAAGCTCGGGATATCGCATACAAGCGTTAGAATTAAACTCCTAAATTTACAGCGTTCACTCTCAATGAAGCTCATTAAAAAAGACCCTATCTCCGGAAGAATTTCATTAACGGATGCAGGTAGAAAAATAGTTGAGAGATACAGGAGCTTGAAGTCAAATTATGCTAAGTTCACTTGACTGGAAAATTTCTTTTCCATGATTTAAAAGTTTATGGGAGTGGTTTTTTCCAGAAAGCTTAAATATACTATCCTAAAGGTTTATACCTTGGGTGTATAGAATGCCAGAGACTTCAAACTACTTCTTATATATCGATCCAACAAGATGCACTGGTTGCAAGGCCTGTGAAATTGCGTGTGCAGTAGAGCATTCACTGAGCAAAAACATTTATGGTGCCGTCCTTGAAACGCCAAAGCCTAGACCCAGGGTTTCAGTAATACCCGTCGATGAAATAAGGGTTCCAATGCAGTGCAGACACTGCGAGGATGCCCCATGCATGGCCATATGTCCAACAAAGGCACTGTATAGATCTGAAAATGGCTTCGTAGTCGTTGACGAGATGAAATGTATCGGATGTAGAATGTGCGTTGTAGCATGCCCATTCGGCCACCCAGCATTTGACTATGAAAGAAAGATCGTCTTGAAATGTGATGGATGCACTGAAAGAGTCAGTGAAGGAAAAGTTCCTGCATGTGTTGAAGCTTGTCCAACAGGTGCTTTAATCTTTGGAACACTCGATGAGATCATGGCGAAAATAAGGAAGGAAAGAGTTGCACCGTTCCTCTATGAGGCAGTTAAGCTAGTGCCCGGAGAGGAAAAGAAACTTCCACCGGTGAAAATTGAATCCCCTCTCTCAACCCTCTTGAAAATGTATGATAGTGTGAGGTGGTATTAGGAGGTTTTGAAATGGCCGTTATAAAGGAGAGTAAAAAGAATAGCAAAATCGAGTATCTGCTTAGAAAAGTCCCTGCAAAGGATGTCAGCATAACCCCCGGAGTAGCTGAACTCATAGAGAAAGCTGAAAGAGACGGCGTTGAAACCGTGTGGCATAGATTCCTAGCCCAACAGCCACAGTGTGGCTTTGGACTCCTTGGAATATGCTGCAGAAACTGTAATCTTGGACCCTGCAGAATAGATCCATTCGGATATGGTCCTACAAGAGGAGTCTGTGGAGCAACGGCAGATACTATAGTTGCAAGGAATCTCATTAGAATGATAGCTGGAGGAGCTGCTGCACACAGCGACCATGGGCGAGAGGTGGCCCACGTTTTCCATCTTGTGGCCCATGGAAAAGTTAAAGGCTATAAGATAACTGACACCGAGAAACTCATTGCCGTGGCAAAGAGATATGGTATTCCAACGGAAAACAGAAAGCCAAAGGACATTGCTAAGGATCTAGCGGAAATTATTTTCAATGACTTCGGTAAACAGGATGAAGAACCTCTAGCAACAACGGAGGCCTATGCTCCAGAGAGCAGAAAGAGAGTATGGATTAAGCTTGGAGTAATGCCAAGGAACATTGATAGAGAGATAGTTGAGATCATGCATAGGACACATATAGGAGTTGATGCTGACCCCTTAAATCTACTTCTACAAGGTGTGAGAGCTGCAATCGCTGATGGCTTTGGAGGCTCGCTTATAGCAACGGAGCTCCAGGACATAATGTTCGGTACTCCAAAGCCCGTGAAAAGTGAAGCCAATCTTGGAGTCTTGAAAGAAGACACTGTCAATATAATTGTCCATGGACATGTTCCAGTTCTATCTGAGAAAATAGTTGAGGCTGCTACAAGTAAGGAAGCCCAAAAATTAGCTGAGGAAGCTGGAGCCAAGGGAGTAACAATCGCTGGAATGTGCTGTACAGGAAACGAGGTTCTAATGAGAAGAGGTATTCCACCAGCTGGGAACTTCCTCATGCAAGAGCTTGCCGTTGCAACTGGAGCAGTAGAGGCCATGATCGTAGACTATCAATGTCTAATGCCAAGCTTACCTGATGTAGCTGCATGTTATCACACAAAGATCATTACAACAATGCCCATAGCAAAGATTCCAGGAGCCGTCCACATGGAGTTTTCACCTGAGAAAGCCGATGAGGTAGCTATGGAGATCGTGAAAACAGCCATAGAAAACTTCAAGAACAGAGTGCCTGCGAAAATGTACATTCCAAAGGATAAAATGGATCTTGTTGCAGGATTCTCCCTTGAAGCCATAGTAAGTGCACTAGGAGGAACACTTAAGCCACTTCTAAAGCTTCTAAGAGACGGAACCATAAAGGGTATAGCTGGAATAGTTGGATGCAACAATGCAAAGGTAATCCATAACAACAGCCATGTAACTATAACCAAGGAGCTTATCAAGAATGACATACTAGTAGTTGGAACAGGATGCTGGGCAATAGCAGCTGCAATGCATGGCCTATTAAAGCCTGAGGCAGCTGAACTAGCTGGAGATGGACTAAGAAAGGTATGTGAATCACTTGGAATTCCACCATGCCTGCACATGGGAAGCTGTGTAGACTGCACAAGAATCCTAAATGCGATATCCGCAATAGCTGAGGCACTAAACGTTGACACACCAGATCTCCCAGTAGTAGGCTCAGCTCCAGAATGGATGAGCGAGAAAGCAGTATCCATTGGAACATACTTCCTGGCACATGGAGTCTTCGTACACCTTGGAACAATTCCACCAGTACTTGGAAGCCCAACTGTGACAAAGATACTGACAGACGACGTCGAGAGATATCTTGGAGGAAAGTTCTATGTAGAACCAGATCCAGTCAAAGCTGCAAGAACAATGATCGATGTAATCGAGGAGAAGAGAAGGAAACTGCGTTGGCCATATTAAACTCTCCTTCCATTTTTTAATACAGCCATGAAAATACTTGTCGCTGGAAAAGGAGGGACGGGCAAGACCACAATAGCGTCTACACTAGCAATACTGCTGTCAAAAAGTGGATACAAGGTGCTAGTGTTAGACACGGACTCAGTTCCAAATACTGCCGTGAGCCTTGGAATAGATGTGGAAGAAGCTTCAAAAATAGTTCCCTTAACGATGAATGATAAATTAATACAGGAGAGGACAGGAGCTAAACCTGGTGAAGGATGGGGAGTATTCTTCACACTGAATCCTAAAGTCGATGACCTAATTGACAAATATGGAATTAGAATCTCGGAGAAGCTTGGCCTAGTTGTTGTAGGCAGCATAGATGCCAGTAAGCAGGGATGCCTCTGTCCAGCAATAGCTCTGGCAAGACATTTTCTCCGACATGTTCTAACTTCCAGAGATGAGATAATAATAGTCGACTCAGAAGCTGGAGCCGAGGTCTTTGGACGAGGTCTAGCTGAGAAATTTGACATGATGCTCTGCATCACAGAGCCAACTGTGAAATCCATTGGAATAGCGTTGAAGCTGGTTAAGATGGCTGAGGAGCTCTTGGTGAAGCAGAATGTTATAGTGGTAAACAAGGTCAAGGATATGAAGCGGGCAATAAAGCTATGTAAAGAGATCATTGGAGATAGAGTTTCATATCATCTGATAAGATACGATGAAAACATTGAGGAATTAGACTATAGAGGCAGGGGTTTAAACGAGCTTCCTCCAAACACCCCAATGCTTTTAGACGTGAAAAAGCTAGTTGAAGAGTTTATCCCTTGGATTGAGGTGAAGTGAGAATGTGTATAAGTAAGCTATATGTCCTTGAAAATGGAGAGGAAAAACTGTTAATTGAGGAAGTTGCAACTCTCAAAGTTGAAGATGGTAAGTATGTTGCAGTAGATACAGAAGGCACAGTTCACAATCTCGAGGAATATGAGCTCTTCTACATCGACTTCATAGGCCATAAAATAGTTCTAAGAAGGAGGTAGAGTGAGCTAGAAGATGGCAACTACTGAAATCTTGTCGCTACTTACAATCATAGTTCCAGGAATAGGATGGGCAACAGTATCTCTACTATACAGAAAGGGGATTAAACTTGGCTTACTAGCGAATATTTTTAGCTTCCTAACTCTAATAATATGTGCATTTAATGTTTTGACGTACTTTACAGCATCTACTCCCATGATCTACACGCTTGTGGAGTTCAATGGCATTGAAGTGATTTCCTTTATCGTGGACTCCATTTCAGTTGCGATATCCTTCCTAGTAGTTTTCATCGGCTGTATAATACTGCTATTCTCTCTAGGCTATATGACTCCTGAAAATAGGGAGCATCCCATAACTGAGGGATATGCATGGTTCTATGGTTCAATGCTACTCTTCATGGCATCCATGGTTGGAGTGGTATATTCTTACTCACTTATAACAATGGCAATATTTTATGAAGTAACCGGCCTATGCTCTTTCGTGCTCATAGGGTTTTTCCATGAAAATCCAAAGAGTAGATATTCAGCGATGAAAGCTCTCTATATTACTCATCTAGGATGGATTTTCCTAATAGTAGCCACCGCTCTGCTCTACAGCTTCTCGGGATCTGTTACATTTAATGCTCTTAGCAACCTTACACCTTACGTGAAGTCAGCTACTGTGCTTCTACTCGCCATAGCTGCATGGGCAAAAAGTGCTCAGATTCCATTCTACACCTGGCTGCCAGATGCAATGATTGCTCCAACGCCGGTTTCAGCGTATCTTCATGCTGCTGCAATGGTTAAAGTCGGGGTTTTCCTATTGTTTAGGAGCATCCAGTATGCTGCACCTATAGATCAGTTTGCTGGCTTAATCATCGGTGTCATGGCTGTTCTTACCATGGTCTATGGTCTCGTAATGTATGTTCCGCAACTTGACATGAAAAGACTTCTAGCATATTCAACGATCACGCAGCTCTCATACATGTTCCTAGCACTATCATTTGCTTCT
>DRAE01000104.1 GCA_011041895.1 Candidatus Bathyarchaeota archaeon | reverse complement strand
TCGACCTCAACTTCAACTGGAACTTTTAAACCTTCAAAATCCTTGGTCTGTTTATTGATCTCTTGAACTACAGCGTATAGATTTACTCCAAGTGGACCTAGGGCTGGTCCAAGCGGTGGTCCTGCTGAGGCTTGACCCCCGGTAACCATCACCTTCACTACTTTTTTCTCGCCCATCACTTTTCACCGCTTTTCACTTTTTTAACGTAGTCTACGTGCACAGTTATAGGCACAGGAACCTCAGTCTCCTTTAGTAGTAATATTACCTCATTCCTAGGTTTAATTATTCTTTGGATGGTGGCTCTCATTCCTCGGAAAGGCCCTCCAATGATTTCAACTTCGTCTCCTGGGTTAAGAGTGTCGATTATAGACTTGGGTACCAGAAGGTCTTCAAGTCCACTATCTACTCTTCCAGGAACTCTACCTTTGATGTCTTTTACACCTGATAAGAGGAACTCAGCTTCTCCAGTGTCTTCAGTTTCAACGAACATGTAACCCTTTATTATCTCTGGGAGAACTATCGCTTTGATCTTGTGTGGTCTTGAGGAAAGATGAGACTCTAGTATCAGAGCTAAACTACGCTCTCTTCCCGAGACTATTCTAAACGTTATTATATTCGTCTTAGTTTTCTTCTCATGTTTTTCTTCGGACATCGTGTATCACTTTATGGAGCTATCCTTACAGTAGCGAATATGATGTTGATTATAAATGCTATCATCCCTATGAGCAGGAAACCCAAGAATACTATTCTAATACCTAATTTGAGCTCGTTAAATGATGGGAGTACGAGGCATCGGGATAGGCGTTTAACTCCATTCACAAAATCCTTGAGGTTCACGGTAGTCTCACCAGCCCGAGCAGATATGCTATTATAGCTTTCCCAGAGTGCATTCTATTTTCAGCTTGGTCAAAGATTATTGAATTGGGTCCATCCATTACATCATCTGTTATTTCATATCCTCTATGAGCTGGAAGACAATGCATGACAACTACATCATCTGGAGCATGTGAAAGTAGCTCTGCATTAACCTGATATGGTTTGAAAACTTTAACTCTAATATTTGCCTCAGCCTCCTGCCCCATGCTTACCCATGTATCAGTGTAGACTACGTCAGCGTCTCTTACTGCAGTTATTGGATCATTGAGTACCTCAACTTTGCTCCCGCTCTTCTTTGCATTTTCAAGAGCAGTTTGCACAACATCTGATGGGGGCTCATACCCTTTCGGAGATGCAACTGTAATGTCCATTCCAACTTTACTGCACCCAATTAGCAGAGAGTTGCATACATTGTTTCCGTCACCGACGTAAGCTAGCTTTAGACCCTCCAACTTCCCCTTATGCTCTAGTATTGTGAATAGGTCAGAGAGAATTTGACATGGATGGAATTTGTCGCTTAACGCGTTTATTACAGGCTTGTTTGAATATTTAGCAAGTGTTTCAACAAACTTTTGTTCAAAGACCCTTGCAGCTATTATGTCAACATATCTTCCAACAACTCTTGCAGTATCCTCTACAGTTTCACCACGTGAAAGCTGTGCATGAGACTCCATGAGAAAAATCGAGTAACCGCCAAGATGCGCCATAGCCGTTTCTAGGGATACACGAGTCCTAGTAGATGGTTTTTGGAATATGAGTAGCATAACTTTACCTGAGGCTATGCCCTGATATTTCCTAGGATTCTTCTTCATGGCTTCCGTGAGCTTTATGAGAGCTAGGATTTCCTCTCTGCTATAGTCTTGGAGTGTTAGGAAGTCTTTTTTCAACGTCTACTCCTCCAGTATCTTTTTGACAAAGTGATCGGGAGTAAATACCTCTATGTCATCATAGGACTGCCCGATACCTATAAATAATATAGGCTTTTTAAAAGTGTATATCAAGGATATTAATATTCCTCCCTTATCATCTGCATCACATTTTGCAACGATGAATGCATCAAAACCAACTTCTTTATCAAATATATCTGCTTGATATATCGCATCATTTCCTGTTAGGGCATCAAGGACCAACACAGTAAGATCTGGTTTCGCCACCCTCTTTATTTTCTTCATTTCTTCGAGTAAGTTTCTGTCAGTGTGCATTCTACCAGCGGTGTCTATTAGAACAACGTTAAATCCTCTAGCCTTGGCATGCTCTATTGCATTAAATGCTACAGAAGCAGGGTCAGCTCCATACTCGCCTTTTATTATTGGAATATTAAGTCTTTGAGCATGTATTGAGAGCTGCTCAATAGCCCCTGCCCTAAACGTATCACTACATGAAAGAAGTACCTTGTAACCTCTTTTTCTTAGATAATTCGCCAACTTGGCTATCGTAGTGGTTTTACCCACACCATTTACCCCTAGAAAGAGTATTATAAAAGGCTCCCCTGGAGAACTTTTTAACTTCTCCGATATCAAGCTCTCGATTCTAGGGTACGATATATCCTCCTTTAGAATGCCTATGATGGCGTCCTTGACAAGCGACCTCAAATACTCCTCAACATTTAAGAATCTTTTAACTTTGCTTCCCAAAAGCTGGTCTCTGATATTAGATAGGATTGCATCGCAAGTTTCAACTGCGACATTGTTTGATATAAGCTCAATCGATAATTGCTGTAAATATCTGTTAAGCTCTTCCTCAGAAAGTGTTCTAGATGATATATTCTCCTTGAAACTTGAAAAAGCTTGCCTTAAACCTTTGAACATGGCTAACCTTGAACTGTTCTGTAAAGGGCTTCAATTTTTGACCTAAGTCGAAGCATCTCTTGGGCAATCTCGTTTAGACGAGTCTGTAGAACACTTATGGCCTCATCTAACATTTTTATTTTATTGTCTAAGTACGCAGTGGCCTCCTTCACTGTAAGCTTAGCAACAACATCCTTTCCTAGGGAAACCATAACTTTGCTCTTGTTAGATAACTTTGATACCAAGAAGATGCCTGAACCCATTCCTGACAGAAAATCGCGGTCTTTAATCTCCTCAAATGAGTCAAGTAATGACTTAGCTGCAAGCGCCTCTCTATATGATAAACGTAAGCTATCTATTTGGGACTGTATGTAGTTTAAGGTATTTTCATAGGTCATATACTGTTGAAGATAATCACGTAGAAGCGACTCCTTTTTCTTAGAAGCTTGCTCCTTCAACTTTCTTCCTCCGGTAACTTAACATATACCACATGTGTCTCGTCTTCTCTCCTAACTTTCTGTACAAGCACCTTGATCCTAGCTGGAGGTTTTTTAGCTCCTCTCGCCCATATAGCCTCATTGACTTTAGGATCTATTCTTATTAGTTCATCCTCCTCCACTTTCATGTGCCTTTTAACGAATCTCCTGAGAGCATTCACTGCAGCTTTTGCACGCTTTACCCTAGTCTTCTTTAAGAAATGTCTTCTGAGCGGGACGGTGTATATCCTTTCTTCAATTACCTCAGTAATTCCCTCTTCAGATGACATTTTAACCCCTCTTTAATTTACTGCTTCTCCAATGTTTTCTTGCGGGATTTTCTCTGACTTTCATTTTAGTTTTCATTCTAATCCATACTGGGAGAGGTTGATTTTGTTTGACACATTTCCCAAGTCTCTTTTTGTATGCTGCAGGCTTATTTCGTGCCATTTTTACAACCTCTTTATTCTATATCCCCTTCTCTTCTTAACTAATCTTGCAAGCATTCTTTTAAGTTCATCATCTGTTATCTGCCTATTGATTCTACCCATTTGATATAGAGATATGAGATAATTTTCAAGCGCTGCAACAAGCTGAGGGCGAATCAGCCTCAGATTTGCTAGACGAGATCTTGCCTCAGGAGTTAATATCTGCCTCAAGATCAACATTTTCTCAACTTCAGCTGCAGCCCGTTCCTCCTCTCTTTTTTTCTCTTCCATTAGAGCCTTAAGTTCCTCCAGTTTTCTTCTTCTAATTTCCTCAAGTTCTTTATCACTCATTTTCTCTCAGCTTGATATTCCTTTTTAACGATTAGAGTGCTAATCTTGTCTAGAAGAGATTTTCCCTTAGGAGTTAAGACCCTTCCTTTCGGAGTCTTTTCCACAAGTCCTGCATCCTCAAGCTGTAGTAAAATTTTTCTTATTATTCCTCCAGCTGCTTTCCTGCTGTGCTCCGGGCTAGTCCTATCTCTTCTTCTTCCGCCATACATCTTCCTTAAGCGTTCTATTCCTATAGGGCCATGGATGTATATTTTCCTTAACAGGCTGGCTGCTCTAACATACCACCAGTCCTTGTTATCTGGGGGTCTTATGTTATGCGATGAAAGCTTTACGTACATTGCCCACTCTGGCGGCTTAACTTCCTCTACATGCTTTTGAAGGTATTCGCTCAGCTTATCGATTAGATCTGCAGGTCTTACATCGTATACTGTAGGCATTCTTCCCCACTCGCCACCTGCATTTATTGTTTAGTGTATAAACTCCTAGGTTCAAAATAACTAATTAGGGGATAAAATATATTTTATAGCTACTTTAACGGGATGCGCCTAACATTGCCACAGTTTAAACACCTAATTTCTACATATCTGTGAGGAGAGGAAACTATCCTAGTGCTCATTGTTAGACCTGGTACTAAAAATGAACCACATTTTCTACATAAAACATATTTTAGAAGTTTAGGCATTTTAACACGGCTTCTCTTCGATATTTCAAAGGCCAATGAAACATATCTGCTAGCAAGCCTGATATCACGTCTGTAAACTTTAAATGCCTCATTAAGGAGAATCTGCATTCTCTCAGCAGCTATCCTTTTTATCTTGGCCTGCCTTAGCTTACGTGCCATTGGATACCAGCTTAGATGAATAATAAAGAGGTGCGGCTGCCGGGATTTGAACCCGGGTCTTCGGCGTGGCAGGCCGACGTCCTACCAGGCTAGACTACAGCCGCTTCTAGGTGCCGCGGGCCGGATTTGAACCGGCGATGACCAGGTCTTCAGCCTGGCGCCTTCCCGGGCTTGGCTACCGCGGCCTCCCCCGCGGCTTATGGGCCGGCTGGGACTTGAACCCAGGACCTCCGCCGCGTCAGGGCGGCGTCCTACCGGACTGGACGACCGGCCCATATAGTGGACCGGGTGGGATTCGAACCCACGACCTCCGCGACGCCAGCGCGGTGCGCTTCCAGCTGCGCCACCGGCCCATTATCCAATTTATTTACTATGTTTCCGGGTTCTATTAACTTTTTTATTTAAGAAGCTGTAGCTTCTGATTCTCTTAGATCTTCCAAATCCGCATGCAGCACATACCTTCTTTCTTACATGGTAGGCATGCCTGCCACACCTTCTACAGACTATATGTGTTTTACCTCTAGACTTTTTACCGAATGAAGCTGTTCCTTTCGTCATTCTTGATCACACGAGGTTATCATTACTATTGTATCTCCTCGTAGGATTATTTTACCCAGGTATTCAGTTGAGTCATCTTCCCTTATCTCTTCAGCATCGTCTAGTATTATGTTCACGTGCTGATCATATCCTAAGAGCTTTCCACGGATTTTCCTGTTTCCCTTCAGTTTCACAAGCACATACTTGTATATGGATTTCTCAAGTATTGACTGTACAACGTTGATAGGCATACCTGTATCACTTTCCCTCAGTTGTATTATGTCGTTAAGATTTTAGCTTATACTTATTTAAATTTTATTGAGAGTTGAAATAGGTATTGAAGAAAAATGTCAAGGGGCGTACTGATGCAAAAAAGAAGTGTTGGATACGGGGCAGAATCAAGCAAGATATACATTATGTCTGTTATGTTCAAGAAGTTTGATGATGTCTACATTATAGAAGAAGAGCTTAAGCGAGGAAACATAGTTATCGTGAATATTTCAAGGTTTATGACGCCTAGCAAGATAGCTGAGCTTAAGCAGATACTGACCGTGTTAAAGAAAATGGTTAGCAGACTTGGGGGAGACATTGCAAGACTTGGAAATCAAAGGATAATTTTAACACCTTCATTTGTTGAGATCGTGAAAGGAGAAGAAAGAAGGTGAAATTACTGTAAAGAAATCGTATCTCCTATAGATGGAGCTAGTACCTCAATCTTGAATTTACTGTGCAAATATCTTGACAAGTACATGATCTTGGATATTTCACCGTGATTCACTATGATTCTCTTCGGCTTGGGATTAATCCTATAGAGGTAGCTTATAGTTTCTCGTAGGTCAGAGTGACCGGAAAAGCCAGTTATAGTATGTACTCCAAGTTTTATCTCCAGAGTCTCAACTCTGCCATCGGGAGTTGTTAACTTAAGTAATTTAGCACCATCTTGGATCTGCCTTCCAATAGTGCCTTCTATCTGGTAGCTCACAAATATGAGAGCATTCTCTGGATCTGCGGCGATCAACTTTAGATATTCAAGAGAAGGGCCTCCACATAACATGCCGTTCGTCGCTAAAAGTATTGAAGGACCACCTTGAGCTATTTCGGAGAGTTCATCAATGTTTTTAATGTGATCGATATCTTCCGTAACAAAGAGCTTACCGTACATGACGTCTTTTTCTATCCTACGTGAAAGCATAGAGGGGCGCATCGTGTGTATGGCAGTTGCATCGTGCACGAGACCACTAGTATATATAGGAATTTCAGGGATTAGTTTTCTCTCCTTGCATATCTTTAACGCCACTAGCATCTCTTGAGCTCTTCCAACAGCTGGGACGGGTATAAGAAGCTTTCCTCCATTCTCGGCTGTTTCCTTAATTATTGAAGCAAAGCGTTTGAGAGCCTCCTCCCTAGATGGGAAAACGTCATTTGGGCCACCATAAGTGCTTTCGATGATCAATGTTTCAAGTCTTGGAAAAGATGATGCTGCAGCGTCTAGTAAAAAGGTATTTGTGGCTTTGAAATCACCTGTATATATGACATTGTGCAATCCTTCTCCGATGTTTAGATGTATTATGGATGAACCTAGTATGTGACCAGCATTTCTAAGAACCAGTTTTATGTCAGGAGAGATATCTGTAACTTCATTGTAATCTAGAGGAATTACATGAAGCATAGTTGTTTCGATATCCTTAGATGTATATGGCGTGTAATGTCCTTCCTTCTGTAATACATCAATATAATCGCTAAGTATTAGAAACATGAGGTCGCGTGTAGCAGGAGTACAATACACAGGGCCTCGATATCCATACTTAAACAGAAACGGAAGTGCACCACAGTGATCAAGATGGGCATGACTAATTATTATAGCGTCTAAATCCTCAATAGAGAAATTTTCCAGGTAAAATGCAGGGTATGAATTGAACATCGAGTTTAAGCCTGGTTTGACTCCGCAGTCAAGGAGAACAGAACTTTCACGAGTCTGAACTAAAATGGCTGACCTTCCAACTTCTCTTGCTGCTCCAAGAAAAGTTAACCTTATCCAAGTTAAGTTTCTCAGTTTATCCTTGGAGAATATGGTTGGCCTCGAAATTCTCTCTCCCACACTTCTAAGGAAGTTTACACGTTCCTTATCATGGCGCACATATAACGAGCGAAGCTTATGAATAATAGGTGTATTTATGAGAGGTTTTCTAACTACCCTAACCTTCCACTTTATCTCATGCATCAACTGACGTATAACTTTACCATCCTTTCCTATAACAACGCCCGGTTTAGCAGCTTCTATAACAACTTCTCCCAGTATAGGGTAAAAGTATATGTTGCTTATACCTGCCTCGGGAGGAACAATCTTAAGTATTAACTCTTTTGCCTTAGCTTCATCTAGCCTTATAGATTCATCCGGCCTGATGATTATTCTTCTCTTGAGTGATCTTGCAAGATCCTCGGAAATACGAGTGTCCTCTAGCAACTCTGGATTTTTTGTATAAAATACTAGTGAAGCCCCCTCATAGTATGCTTTTGTTATTTCAACGCCTTTACTTATAAACTCTCTGATTATTCTTTTTTGACGTTCCTCGAACGATTCCATAACCATCGCCGCTTAGGACGTGGCCTCCATAATTCTTCTGATATCGTCTGGAGTGAATTTATGAAAACCAGTTTCGTCGATAACTATGCAGTCTATACCATCTCCCGTTGCAAGGTCACGTTTTATAGCTGAGGAAAGTGCTCTAATACATAGTTTGACAGCCTCTTCCTTTGTCAAGTTATCTCTGTAACCCTCTTCTAAAATGCCATAAGCTATCATCGAGCCTGATCCTGTTGCGCAGTAATTTTCTCTCGTGAGATTGCCAAAAAAGTCAAGGACATATATGTGAGGACCTGCTTCATCTATTCCAGCAACGATGACTTGAACAAGATATGGAAGATTTCTATTCTGGAATAGAATTAGCGATACGAGATTTGCAGCTGCTTTTATACTCATTTTAGTCTCGTACATAAACGAGTATAGATTAACATTGGCTTTTAAGATGTCTACTATGTTTTGGGCGTCAGCAACAGTACCAGCTATGGTTACAGCCATATGATCTGAAATTTTAAGTATTTTTTCCGCTGTTCTATGTGCAACATAGCGCCCAGAGGTGACCCTTTTATCAGCAACTAGGACCACGCCACTTTTAAACACTACACCTACCGTGGTAGTTCCCTTTAATGCTAGTTCACTTACTTTCTTTATGTCTTCCAACATTTTGTTCACACCACTAGCATAAACTTTGTGAACTTGATTGTATAGGTGATGTGTTTAAGCAAATAACCCTCATGGACACAGTGGCTCCTACGGTCAGAGTTAAATTGAGTAACTGAAATGGTGAGATGTTTCAAAATAAGTTAAGGATAAAGCTATTTAAATGTTTAATAATGGCCCTTAGATTTTGATGAAAATATCTGGAAGAAGTAAATTAAAAACTTTAGTTAATAGATAGTGAGGATTGAAGAATGCAAGTCTTGAAAAGTATCCATGTTATGGAGCTCCCACGCGAAGTTATAGTTGGGACCGATGCCATACATCATGTCCCTGAAGCATGTAGGGAGATAGCTCGTGGCAACATACTAGTGGTATCTGGGCCACATACGATAGAAATAGCGGGAAAACGTGTAGCGAATCTCATTAAAAGTTCACTTAACGGGAGAGTATACACAGAGATCGTTCAGAGCTCAACTATCGAGGAAGTAAAAAGAGTAGTTGAGGTAATGAAGAGAAAAAATATCAAGCTGGCATTGGCCGTCGGAGGAGGAAAAGTAATTGATGTTGTTAAACTTGCATCGACTAAGTCAGGAATTGACTTCATCAGCGTCCCAACATCGGCTTCAAATGATGGAATAGCTTCTCCATTCGCATCCATACTTAAGGATGGCAGAAGAAGGTC
>DRAE01000004.1 GCA_011041895.1 Candidatus Bathyarchaeota archaeon | reverse complement strand
TACTCTATTTTCTCACAACTATTGGAATCGAAATACTGTATCTAGTCAGAATCTTAATGACTCCCGTGGCAATGGGAGCTGGAGTCGACTACTGCATTCTTTTCATATCTAGATTCTTTGAGGAGAGAAGAAAAGGTATTCCACATATCGAAGCAGTTAGAATAACTACTGAAAGCGCTGGGAAGGCGGTTATAAGCAGTGGCTTAACCGCAAGTTTGGGATTTGCTGCTTTGATCCCCTCTCAGCTTGGAGTTATAAGGATAGTTGGAATAGGTGAGGTTATAGTTCTACTACTCTGCATCCTCGTAGCTATAACCTTTATACCAAGTATGCTTGCAATAGCTGGGGACAAAATATTCTGGCCAAGAGATATCTCAAAGGAAATAGGGGCACCTTCGCATCTTACATTTAGAAAATGCGGTTTTACTGCTATAAAACACAAGGGAAAAGTGATCATAATTATCACCGTAGTTTTAACAGCTCTTATGCTTCCCTTCCTTACGACAAAGGTAAGCTTCGACGATATAGAGTTGATGCCAGACCATCTTGAAAGCAAAAAGGCATTTAACATAATGGCAGAAACATTTGGGAGACAGAGAATTGACAAGACTTACATTTTGATAATCAATAACAACACCAATATGTACGATAACCTTGAAACAATATACCTCATAACAGCAAACATAGAAAAGATAGACGGAGTCTCAAAAGTTTACTCGGCGGTGGCCCCGCTTGGAGAGGTTATAGACTATGAGAACTTGACACTTGCAGACTACATAATGATAGCCCCGTTCATAAGCTCTGATAACACAACCACTCTCATATACGTTGAAATGAAGTTTAACCCTGCAAGCAATGAGGCGATAGCTACATTGGATAAGATAAGGGGGCTCATCGAGGATCTGAAAAAAGTTGATCCAATGCTCTCAAAATCTCAGATATACTTTGGAGGAACGACACAGTTCATCTATGAGCTAAAGCAAATTATGGACAGAGATTTCAAGATCATGGCTCTGACAGTGATTCTCGGAATAATGATTGTACTATCTCTACACTTAAAGTCACTTTTCACTCCTCCACGACTAATATTCACAATTCTACTAAGCATATTTGGAACCCTCGGAATGATAACAATAATATTCTACTACCTAATGGGTAAGCCCATCTACTGGCTCACACCATATGTTCTCTTCGTAGTCTTAATGGGGCTGGGAATGGACTATGACATATTCCTTATAAGCAGAACCAAGGAGGAAATTGATAAAGGTCTTTCAGACGAGGCTGCAATCATTGAAAGCGTTGAAATGACAGGCCCAATAATCACCACATGCGGTATAATACTGGCATTCTCATTTGGGTCCCTAATGATTTCTCCACTACTTTTCATCATGGAAATAGGTTTAGCATTTCTGATATCAATCTTACTCGACATATTTGTCATAAGACTTTTCCTAGTGCCCGCTATAATGGCCACAGCCAAAAGATGGAACTGGTGGCCAGGTAAGCGAGGTGTATCTGAATGAGAAATCTATGGGCTCCATGGAGAATAAAATACATTAGAATGAACAAGAAAAATAAAGGATGCTTCCTATGCGAGCATATAAAGGAGAACAGGGACAGGGAAAACCTCATACTCTACAGAGGAAAAAAGGCTTTCATCATAATGAATAAATACCCCTATAATAACGGTCATCTAATGGTAGCCCCTTATAGACATGTCAAAAGCATAGAGGATCTCTTCGAGGAAGAGATCAATGAAATATTTAAGTTGTTAATACTATGCAAGAAGGCGCTAGACGAGGAGATGAACCCGAATGGATTCAACATTGGATTAAATATTGGAAGAGCTGCTGGAGCCGGGGAAGAGCATTTACATTTTCACATAGTTCCACGATGGATTGGAGATACAAATTTCATGCCTGTAATATCGGATACAAAAGTAATAAGCCAATCACTGCTCGAGCTCTATGATAAGCTCAAGCCAATAATCAACAGATTAGCGAAAAGCCTCAACTAGGTAAAGTAAAGGTGACACATGTAGAATCCTGATGTTACGGAAACACGTTGAAAATATTTTTATAGTATCCTTAATTGAGTAATATTTCTCAAACAGCCATACAACTCCATTTTTTCCAATGAATGGTATAAAACCCCCTCTCTCAAATAACTTGAATAGGGAACCAATAAGTGACACTATAAATCTGCCACAGCACACGCGGCTAACTTCCCTACAGACATGTAAAGGATGCTCAAAGTGATTGAATGCAAGTGTACATAAGATAAACTGAAAGGCTTTATTCCGGAATGGCAAGTAGTGTGCATCTGCTTGCACTAGATGAACATTTCTCCACAGCATCTTCGCAACCTTCAGCATATAAATGCTGATGTCAACTCCAACAACAATGTTTGAGCGATAACACAGTAGCTCTGCATATCTTAGATTTCCACACCCAAGATCCAGCACCTTAGCTTTATGTGGAGGCTCCCTTAACCTTCTCTTAAGGAGAAAACTTTCCCATTTTTCCATTAGCCGCGTGAACACAAATCTAAGGCTTTTACGGTAATGTATGGAATTCAAACTATAGAAACTCATGATCTCAGCGGTTCGCCTCCGCATACGCATTTTCATAACTTGACTCCTCTAATTAATAGTTAAGATGGAGATTAATGTCATAGAAATTCTGGAAAAGCTTAAAGAAGCTCTGGAAGCTGAGAAACTGGTTAGAATATCATCAGCGCATGTATCAGGTATCTCATACTTCAACGTCGGCGAAGCCGGTATTGACTTTCTAGAGAAGCTTGTAAACGAATGTTTAAAGGTGAAGGTACCTACGACAATAAATCCAGCAGGTATGGACCTTGAAAAATGGCATGAAATGGGTATTCCATCATGGTTTGCAAAGAGGCAAATCAAAATAATAGAGCTTCTCAAGACCATTGGCGCATCTCCCACATGCACATGTACTCCATATCTTGTAGGGAACGTTCCTAGGAGAGGTTCACACGTAGCTTGGGCTGAATCATCAGCTGTGGTATATGCTAACTCAATAATAGGGGCGAAAACAAACAGGGAAGGAGGGCCATCATCAATACTCGCAGCAATTGCAGGTTACACTGTATGCTCCGGATACCATTTGGATGAAAACAGAATCCCAAATTTAAAGGTTAAAGTGAAGGCAAAGATTGGAAGTGAAGTAGATCAAGGTCTTTTAGGATATATTGTTGCCCAGAGACACCCTACAGCTATTCCACTTTTTGACAAAATTACCCTGAAGCACATGCATTTAAAGTCTATGTGCGCTGCACTTGCAACTTCTGGGCAAATAGCACTCTTCAGTTGGCTTCCACGCTGTGGACAATATAGCAAGATAGCGGATAAAACCGTTATAGATCAGAGCGATATTTCTCTTACGAGGGAGAAGCTATCCACACTGTCAGAGATTTCTGATTCTGATGTAATTTATCTTGGATGCCCTCACCTTTCCCTACAAGAAATAGCATCGTTTACAAAACTATTATGCAGGAAAAACGCTAAACCCAAAATCAAGATTTGGCTTGGAACATCGAGAGAAATTTATAGAAAATGCATACGAATAGGCATCTTGGAAAAGCTGAAAAAGCGAAATGTTGAAATCATCTGTGATACGTGCATAGTGGTGGCCCCTCTAAAGCATATGGGAATTAAATGCATTACTGTTAATTCTGTTAAGGCGGCACACTATCTCAGAAAACTTCACAATGTTAAAGTTCACTTAGCATCGATGGAGGAGATTATAAATGCATGCTAAAACCTATGTAGCTAAACCCATAGTAGCTGCATCCCTAAAAGGAGAACTTGTAGTAGTTAAAAGGCAGCTATCATTTTATGGTGACATTGACCCCGAAAAAGGGCTGCTTAAACTAAATTCAAAGACAATAAGCATTAAGGGCAAAATACTGGCCTTCCCATACAGTAGTGGAAGCACAGTCGGCTCATACATTATCTTCAGAATGAAAAAGCTTGGGACAAATCCAAAGGCAATGATAACACTAAAAGCAGAGCCCATAGTAATAATAGGCTGCCTAATAGCAAGAATCCCACTCTTCCATAAAGTTAATCCACGGTTTTTCACAGAGAATTCAACTGGGTACTTTGTAAATATAAAAACAATAAATGAAAAAACAATTATAGAGACAGTTCCAGGAGAACCCCTATGAAAAAATCAAAGATAAAGCCATCATCAAAAGTAGTTGCCGAAATACATAGGGAATATAAACGTTCAAAAGAAAACTGGTCAGTTTGTACGTCATTCCATGGCAAATTATTTAGCCAGATAATCCATCATGATAACACTTTATGGCTTCTGAAGTCAAAGCCAATATCCCCTATACATTACCTATGTCTTGGAACGTCAATTAAAAAAGACGAGATACCAGATCTAAACAATAAGAAGGCGGCATCCCTAAATTTTGCGTCACTTCATCCATTGTCCAAAAGAAGAGCAATTTTAATGTATGGGCGCTCGCTTCATATTCCAGAAAACACGTTCAGGAAAATTTTACTCCAAGATTCATTTATGAGAGAGATTGATGCTAAACTGGCTCAGAAATTAAAGGAATTATTCGAAAAACTTTATCCGGAAAGAACTTCAATCTATATCTAACGGTGGTGAGTGACTTGAAGAGATCGCTGGTAACAGTCATCATCATTGTATTTACATGCGCGTTACTCATACCAATAATCTCTACAGCTCATCCTCTTGTACGAGCTCAAGATAGGATTGTTATAAACGAAGACATAGTCGTAAGTGGAGACGATTATAAGGTGATATCGGATTCACTTATAGAGTTAAGAGGTAACATAATAGTCAAGGATCAAGCAACTCTTAAGATAATTAATACCGATATCTTTATAAAGCAGGATAGTGGATACCAGTTTTACGTCTATGTCCTTGATTCAGCTACTCTGATAATAGAGGAAAATTCCCGAGTATGGTCGGGGCAAGACTTCGCAATCGTAGTATGCAACTACGGTAGGCTACTAGTTAAAAATTCAACGATTTCCAAATACATCATATCATTAAACGATGGAAACGTTACGTTAATTGAAGGAAGAGTTTCTGGAATAGATTTCAGAGATGAAACAATAGCTGAAATTGAGAGGTCATCGATATTTGAAGCTTATATCAAAAATTTGTCTATAGTCACCATGGAAAAATCCATTGTAGAGTATCTAAGCTGTAAACAGTCGGTGGAGGTTCACATATACGATTCTACAATATCAAGTATAGACCTAACATATTTGAGTGGAACTTTAGAGCTTCGTGGTTGCCAGGTAGATGGGATAAAGGTCAAAAATGCTGAAAAGCTTACAATAATAGACTCGAATATAACCTCAAACATCATAGCACAGAACACTCCAGTGACGATTATAAACTCTACAGTAGTGTCCATGAGCTTATCAGGATACTATTCCTCCTCATCAATAACGCTATCCGATATAAGCTCACTCTCACTGAGCGATGAAGTAGTTCTATCCGTGTCGTCCTCAACTATAGGATCCATAACGGTTACAGGAAGGTCTATGTTAACTATTGTACACTCAAATGTCAAAGTGCTCTACGCTTCAGCAACCACGTCAGCCGTAGTAGAAGATTCCCTTGTAGATAGCTTGATTTTAAAAGGCCGCTGCTCCATCTCAATAAGATTTTCAACGATAAACTCTCTGACATGCGAAAACTACAAGGGAACTATGGATTTCATAAACGCTACAGTTAAAGTTTCAGCCTCATTTGTGAACTCGAATTTCTCTATTACAGGAGATTTATATGCTCCACTAAATATCTCCGTCACCTTCTCAAGCTCTATGGTATTCAGATCATTCAAGGTTGTTGCTCTAGATGAAAATGGAAACCCAATACCAAATCTAAAGCTCAAGATCTATGGGGAAAATGGCGAGCTTTTATGCACGAAAACATCCGACCAAAATGGGGAGATAATAGTTCAACTAACATTCGATGACGACAATAGATTCTATAGGTTCAAGATAGCTCAGCTCGACCTAAATGTATCATGCATGGTTCCAACCATAATGAAACTATATGGTTTAGATACTACCCCTCCAAAAGTGGAAATCATATCCCCCAACAAGCTATACGAGTTTCTCTTTCCACTACACTTTGGGAAAACCGAGCTTAAATTCAGGATAGTTGACGCCTCCCCCATAGCAAATGTCTCGGTTTACATAGATGGAATGCCTCTTGGAACATGGGAGAACGTAGATGTAGTAACGCTGGTAATAGATTCAACAGAGTTCTCAGATGGAGAGCATGAGATAATGGTTGAAGTCTATGACTTAGCTGGAAACGTGGAAAGATACAAGTTTGTGATAACATTCGCTAACTCCCCAGCATATTTCGTGGCAAAGGCATTAACTACGCCATTGATTGCACTCGTAATAATGATTGCCATAGTAGCTGTGATCGTGAAAGCACTTAAGACAAGAGCTTCTCGCAGGGCCTCGGAATATGAAGCCTGGAGATAGAGTGAAGCTAAGCAAGCTTTTATCACTGATACTTAGACATAATCCTGAGCTTATAGGAGTTCACTTGAAAGAAAATGGGTTTACCGAGGAGAGCATAGAAGAAATAGCTAGACTTATAAGGAAAAAGTTAAGAGGCTTCAATTGGGTAACAGCAAATCACATAAGAGAAGTCGTAGAGAAAGATCCAAAGGGGAGATTTGAGATAAAAAATGATAAGATTAGAGCCCTTTACGGACATACTGTAAAGGTATCTATTAACTATGCAGAGAGTAAAGTACCTGAAGTTCTCTTTCACGGAACATCTCCAAGAAACCTTGGAAGTATTTTAAAGGAAGGCCTAAAGCCCATGAAACGCCAGAAAGTTCATTTAACGTCGTCTCCCATAGATGCCTACAAGACAGCGTTAAGAAAAACAAGGAATCCTGTGATACTGATAGTCAACACTAGGACGGTACACGAACATGGAATAAAGATAAGTAAAGCTGGAAAGAATGTCTATGTCTGCGACAAAGTTCCACCAGATGCAATACTTCTATTCGACAAGTACAGAGATGAAAGAATTACAAAGATAGTGTTTATCTCGCCATGCATACTTAACCCTAACATAAAGGCTATGGGCCTTGTAAAATTAAATGACCAGCTTGAACGAATACAGTTACTTAATCTCCTAATCGAAAAAGGTATAAGTGTAGAAATGCTTCCATGTCCGGAAAAAGAGTTTCTCGGATTATATAGAATTCCAAAAACTAAAAGCGAATATGAAGGCTTGGGATTCAGAGAATTCTGTGGAAAACTTGCTAGAAAAGTGTTCAAGAGAATCATGGAGTACATCAATTATGGATTTGATCCAGTAATGATAATAGGAGTTGCAAGGTCACCATCGTGCTCAAACAGCAAAGTCTATATAGGTTCCCAAGACTCTAGGGAGCTTGTCAAGGGAAGAGGAATTTTCATGGAAGAGTTGGAGAAATTATTAAAGACGCACAAGATTCGAGTTAAAATGCTCGACTGGGATCACAAGTCTCCAATTCTCTCACTCAAATTCATAGAGTCAATCCTCAGGAGAAGAACTGGATTTTAAATATCTAAATGAAATTATGTTAGCGGTTTTGTCTTAAACGTTATGTGAGAATGGACTCCATCGAGATAATAGGAGTTAAAATTGAAAAAGACATTGAACCCGGAGACGATATTCCAGAGCTTATAATCGAGGCTCTAAATAACATGAACATAAAGCTGGAGGAGAGAGATATCTTAGTCATATGCCAAAAAATCATCTCTAAGGCTAAAGGATTTCTCTTCGATGCCTCTAAGGTAAAGCCTTCTCCAAAAGCTTTAGAGTTAGCCCGTAAACTAGGTAAGAAACCTGGTCTAATAGAATTCGTCCTACGACAGAGTAAATCAATATTTAACATTTGGAGGCGCGTGATAATTACAGAGACACATCACGGCTTAATATGCCCAAACGCTGGAATAGATAAGTCAAACGTGAAAGGAGAAAACTGGTACAGCTTTCTTCCACCAGACCCTGACATGGAAGCACAGAAAATCAGAGAGGAAATTGGGAAAAGACTTGGAGTTTATCCAGCAGTAATCATCACTGATACGATGAGCAGGCCATTTAGGAGAGGGCAGGTAAACTTTGCAATAGGGGTTGCAGGAATGGCTCCTCTACTGGATTACAGGGGTAAAAGTGACATGTATGGTAAACCACTGCGAATAACTATAATCGCAATAGCAGATGAGATAGCTGCTGCAGCTGAGCTTGTCATGGGAAAAACAAAGAGATGCCCAGTAGCCATAGTTAGAAACTATAAATATCCACGTTCTGAGCAAGCGTCGGCAAAGGAGCTTATAGTTAAGCTAGACGAGGATATGTTTCTCTAAAATCTCCCTGTAGAAGTCAACTCTCCTATCTTCAAAGATATCATTTAACTCAGTTACTCTCTTGTCCCTAGCCATCTTTAAATCAATTTCAATCACACGAACCTCCTCCCTAGTCTTAGATGCTCTTACTAAAACTTTCATATCTGGTGAAGTTATTTGGCTTAACCCTGTGAACTTAAAACATAGATTCCCTCTCTTCTCCTCACCGATTCTATTCGCTGTTATAGTGTAAACCCTGTTTTCAATTGACCTAGCTAACATAGCTGTCTGTGCGTAGGGTAACACCAGGTTAGCTGGATGACATATTATCTCAGCTCCCTTTAAAGCCAATATCCTAGCTGCCTCTGGGAAAATCCAATCAAAGCAAATGAGCACACCAACCTTGGCTTTTCCAATATCAAAAACTTTGAAACCTAAGTTACCAGCCTTAAAAACTTTCTTCTCAAGATAGAACAGGTGCATTTTTCTATATACCCCTAGAAATTCTCCATGACTCACTACAATCGCTGAATTATATATATCCTTACCGCATCTCTCAGCCATTCCAGCAACAATGCACATTGAGTATTCATCAGATGCCCGCATTAATTCCCTACAAGTGAATCCATTCGGGATCTCCTCTGCAACTTTCAAAATTTCCTTCTTATCCGTGTAAAGATATCCTGTGTTAAACAGCTCTGGTAAGACTATAACTTCAGCTTCCCTCCTATAAGCTCTCCGAAGCATGTCTACTGCATGTTTAACGTTAAACTCAACGTCTCCAAGCCTAGGCTTTATTTGCACGAAGCCAATCTTCATGGTCATCACCTTATAGTATATTTCCAAGGCAACAATTAATTAAGTAGAGATGACCTACAACATACTCCTAGTGACTTCGGAAAAGGATCCCGTTAGTGTAAATGTCCTTAAAATACTGGTTGAGAACTATGGCTTCAAGCATGAAAAAAATCTTGAGGAGATCCGGCTCTATAGCTCCAGCAAAGGGCTACTTGCACATGTAAAAGAGGATTTACTTCACGTCGACTGTTTAGATAAGTATTTCAAATCATGTATAGCAGTGTTCATAAGCAGGCATGAAAGCAGGGAACGTAGGCCGTCGCTGCTTGTGCATGCTACTGGAAACTGGACTAGCCAAGCCCTCTACGGTGGAAAACCACATCAGTTATCATACACCTCGGCTACACTTTTGAAGGATGCAATAAACACTTTAATGGAGAAAGCTGATGAATACGATTTAAGTAGCAGATACAGTATCTCACTAGAGGCTACGCACCATGGTCCAACGGAAATGCATACCCCATTGAT
>DRAE01000128.1 GCA_011041895.1 Candidatus Bathyarchaeota archaeon | reverse complement strand
ATGAGCGCATACCTGAAAACGCTATCTTATCCCTTAAAGGATACGTTTATAGCTGTGATGAGAGCAGGAAAGAGATCTGCATTTCCGTAGATGGTTTAAGATTGAAAGTTACAGGAGAGAGCATAAAGGTAAAGAGACTGGATAAGCTGTATTTCAACGTTATAAAGGAGTGAAAATCAACCGATTTGTCTGCTATCAATTAACATCATTATTATGCCATAGTTTTTAACTCTTTCACTGTATGCTATGGCACTATAGCTAAAACTTGGGGCAGCTATTATTATGCCCCTGATATTGGGTTTGAGATGAGACGAGTGTAAAAGTCGTTGTAGGATAATGTCGTACCTCGCTAAAACATTCACGCCCACAGGTCGCTTCCAATTCTTTATAACGAGGATATATTTTGCCCCATTCGAGTCGATCACCAACTTAGCCTTGAAACTCCTTCCAAAAATGTCCTTTAGGACTGCCCTATCATCGAAAATTCTATACCCTCGCCTTTCGAGATAGGAAACAACTCTTTTTTCAAAGTCAGCTTGAACATCGCGAGCAAACGGCATCTTCAATCAATATTCAAATTCGAAGGATATATGAAAGTAGTATAGACCGTGATTAGGTTATAGTAGGCACCATATAAAAAGAAAAGATAAAACAGATGTTAGAACACCAAGTACTGCTAAGGAAAGTGCAAATCTAATAGAGGAAATATCGGATATGAGAAATTCAATTAAATTGACTAAGGTGGAAACTGAGACTATCGTGAGCAGTAATATGTCTTCTCGTGCGCTATATCCAAGCGTAATCGTTGAGAGTATGGGCCATATTCCAAGGATGCAACCTGTAATTAGACCCAATGTTGAAGATATAAGCAAGTGAACGGCAGTTGAAAGCTTAGCTTCGACATACAACTTGCTGATGGATTCATAAACTCCTGATATAAACGAGTATGCTTCTCTGAGCCATGTTTTCAGGGCATCTATGGAATAACAAGCAATCTCTTGAGATAGCTCAATGATCACATGAATCAAAGAAGGGGTAGAATATCTACTGGAGAAGTCAATTTGCCATAGTGGGTTAAACGGAATCTTATAATTTGAACGCAGAGAGTAGAGAGCTTGAGGAAGAGGGGTATTTAACTCAATTAAACCTAGAAGATCTTTTATGAAGTTTAGTGATAACTTGACATCATTGACTACTTCAAGCCATCCACGATATTCAGCTGATCTGAATTTGTTCAGTAATAGGAGTATAACTAGGAAGGAGAAGGATGCTGAAAACAGAATTAGACTGAGCATGGTAGAATATATAGGAGGGAATAAGAAGATCAACATTGAGAGAGTAAAAACCAGACATAAGGGAATCGTTGGGGAAGTATATCTAACTATTTCACAATAGCTCTTGAAGTTTGAAACTATTTTCATAAAATTCTCCTCAGATGCCTTCGGATAATTGGACTGGTCGCCCAGCAAAACTTGAATTAAGTTACAACGTGCATTCTCCCTGATCTTAATCAAATCCGAGCAATTTGAAATTCCCATTTGAAGTTCCTTGTAAAAGCTTTTGTAGAGACCTACTAAAATCCTTCTTTTAGCATTATAGACCATGTATAGAGTAGATGATAAAAGCAAGAATATGAGGAAAGCAACCAAAGATACTCTTTTAAGTATGCATAACGATAAAGTAACCCATATTGTTGAAGACAGTAGTATAGGTGTGCTTTTCCATAATATCTTTCTTAGGATTCTAGCCATGGCTCCTGCATCTGTTGAGGATATCTAAAATCTGTTTATGGAATGTTTCAAGGCCTACTTTACTTTTGATGAGAAGCTCTATCTCATCAAGCATTGACATAATATCCGAGGAAGAAAAGCCATATTGAGCACCCAGATCTCTGGCCAGTCTAGTATCATCTATTCTTGTCACTTGTTTAAATGCATCAGATGAAGGAACATAGGTAAAAAATATTTTAAAGGATGACTTTTCTGAAAAGGAAACCTCACCTACACTGACTACCCTTCGCATAGGCTTGTTCTCTAAAGAGATATTCGATACATGAATGATTAGATCAAGGTTCATGATCTGCTCTCTAGGGATCCTATGATGATATATCCATTTACTTATCGCTGACTGAGGGTTTCTGGCATGGAACGTACATATGCACTGTACTCCAGATGATAAAAGTTGAAAGAAGGCTCTACTATGTTCCTCCGTGTAAACCTCCCCTAGGAAAACGATGTCTGGTGACCTGTGCAGTACCTTTATCGATTCAGAAAACTTGTCTCCTGAAAATGAGTATCCTCCATATAGCTTATAGAGCAAAGATCCATCGTAAAGATGGCCTAAAGACTCTATCGTTTCCTCGATTACAATTTTTCTCCACCATGCAGGAGTCAACATTCTCAATGCATTCATTAAAGTAGTTTTTCCAGCCTTAGGCTCTCCAACTATAGCCATGTTTCTTCTGGTATATAGAGATAGAACTAGAAGGGCGCATATTCTAGGATTTAACATGTTAAGCTCTATTAGTTTGTACATGGGTAGAAGCGATTCTTTTATCTTTCTAAATACTATATATGGGCCGTTGACGGCTAATGGGGGCACATCTATAGTGACCCTAACTACAAAGAATTTTGAAAATAGCTCAGTCCTAGTAGATGGATTAACTTCAGTTAGATCCTTTTTGGAATCTATTATACACTTTAGCTTAAGAACTTTGATTAAATCAGGATAAGCTATTACGTTTGATAGACATCGCCCATATTTTGTATGCTCAATGACTATTCTATCCATGGGAGAGTTTATGAAGAGTTCGTCAACGTTCTCATCCAAGAGAAATGGGAGAATTTGCTCCATCTTGAGACATTGAAACACTATTAGAAGAGCTAATCTTTCAAGGTTAAAGTCATTTAATGTATCGATACCGGCGATGCTTTTCATTAAAACTCTTTTTACAGCTGATAAACTTTCATCGATGAAGACGTTGAATGGTTCGCGTATGAAGATGTCGGAAACAATCTCTCTAACCTGAGTGTACACCATGTTCATTAGTGGAACAATGCTCTCTAATTTTGGAGATAATGAGACCTCGTATAATATCCCTGAGAAACCTTCTGATATTCGAATAATATATGGAAAAACTTCATACTCTTCTAAAAGACAACTGTTGAAATTCTCTTCCAATTCACATCCAAAGCCCTTCTGAGAGAATATCGTATACACCTTATCGGTAAAAATGAATCCTGACGATAGAAGACTTGAGAAATCCTCTAATAGATTGTATTTCTTCAATATCTTAGTTATAACCTTGTCCTTTTTAGCTAAGTTAACAAGAGTAACATTCAGGGGATCATGGAGAAAGAATCTTAGATCAGGGCTTTTCACTTTGACTTTATGCATGTAGATCTCATAGAGAGCCTTAAATGCTCTCACGCTAAAGTCTCCAAGTAACTTGCGTTTACGCTCTTTGGTTAATATGACACGCTGGATCGCATCAACGTTAAGGGTTAAACCATGCTTTAGGTGAAGAGATCTAAGCTGTCTTGATATACACTCTCGGCCGAGAATCTCGTCTGAATACAGTGTACAGTTCTCACAATAGAATACTAGGGTATCATTCAGAAACTCGATCTTACACTTTTCCCCTCTCTCATCGAGCATTCCAAAGTGAAATTTACATGTAGAATATAACCTAATGCAGTTTTCAGCCGTTAATATAGTAAGCTGAGAATAGTGTATGAGAAGAAATGAAGGTGAAATGTTCACTCAAGGAAATTACCGAGATATTATATGAGGAGGGGGTACCTCCGGCTAAGATTGTTAAGATACTTACACGCATAGGATTCAGCGAGGGAAGAGTTGTGAGCATGGTTGCTTCAATAACAACATTATGTGAACAACGGGAATCCTTCAATGACATTTTAGCGAGATTAGAGAAGCTAGAGAAAATGGTAATGACTATCGGTGGAAAACAGGGCAATGGTAAAGAAGCATATGTACATAGGAAAGTCAAAATATAATTAAACCTCGACTATCTCACACTTTACATGTTTAAGAAGATCTTCAGCCTCCTCTGGAGTCGTCTTATACGTGTATAGATAGCGTCTAGTTCTCAGTTTTAGCTTGACTACGTCCCTTAGTCGCTTTACTCTGCATTCTCTAGCATACTCAGCTATTTTGAGGAACTCTTCTCTGCTTTTCACCTCTCTTGGCATTCCTCTCACCGACAAGTTGGAGGTGGGCTCGCCCGGATTTGAACCGGGGACCTCCGCCGTGTGAGGGCGGCGTCCTACCGGGCTAGACCACGAGCCCTTGCTCCAATAATATATTTATAAGAGGGGGGGAGATTAACGTTTACGTTCTCTCTTCTTCAATCTTAGGCGCTTACTCTTACACTTTCTGCACTTATCTGCTGAAAGCGCATTTCTAGCTCCGCATTTCATGCATACCTTCATGAACAGCTTATGATATTGTGCAAGTCTTAGCTTGAATGGATCTTTGATAGGCATTTCCCTATCCTCACAGTATTTCTTCTAATACATTACGTATTTGAGAGGGTTTATCTATAATAAACACTCCAGCCTCTCTTAAAGCTTTAATCTTACTCTCAGCTGTTCCCATTCCTCTTTCAATTATTGCCCCTGCATGGCCCATTCTCTTTCCTGGAGGAGCGGATCTTCCAGCTATGAATGCTATTACAGGCTTGTCGACTTCCCTCTTTATGTATTCGGCTGCTTCTTCCTCCATTCTTCCTCCAATCTCACCTATCAGCGTTATAGCTTTAGTGTCCGAATCCTCGTTGAACATTGTAATGATGTCGACAAATGAAAGCCCAACTATAGGGTCTCCACCTATCCCTATACATGTGGATTGACCAAATTCTCCACGTGTGATCGACGATGCTATTTCATAGGTTAATGTGCCGCTTCGAGAGACTATTCCAACGACGCCTTTCTTGAATATGTGACCTGGCATTATTCCAACCTTGCACTCTCCGGGAGTAATTATTCCTGGAGTGTTTGGGCCAATGATTTTACAGCCATAGGCTTCAGCTAATCTTATAGCTTTCACTGTATCATGTACTGGTATGTGCTCCGTGATAACTACTAGAAGCTTGATTCCAGCTTGTATGGCCTCGGCCATTGCATCGTATGCAAAGGGTGCCGGAACAAATATTATGGATGTATCCGCTTCATGTTCTTCAAGTGCCTCCTTAACAGTGTCGTAGACTGGTACACCACATACTTCTTGGCCATGTTTTCCAGGGGTTACCCCAGCAACTATTTTTGTTCCATATTCTAGCATTAGTTTGGTATGGAAGGAGCCTTGCCTGCCAGTTATTCCTTGGACAATAACCTTTGTATCTTTGTCTACGAGTATTGCCATTTTAACTCACCTTCGCTAATTCAACTGCTTTTTTAACAGCCTCCTCCATATCGGATAGGACATGAATACCTTTTTCTTCAAGGATTTCTCTTCCAAGTTCTTCATTTGTGCCAACTAATCTGACAACCATTGGAATTTTAATTTTGAACTTCTCTATTGTGGAAACTATAGCTTTTGCAACTTCATCGCACCTAGTGATTCCACCTAAAACATTCACAAGCAGAACTTTTAACCTTGGATCCTTGATGAGAATGGATAGCCCCTTTTCAATTTGCTCCTTTGAAGCTCCTCCTCCGATGTCTAGGAAGTTGGCAACTTTTCCACCGTACAGGTTCACCATATCCATTGTAGCCATAACGAGGCCAGCACCGTTTCCAAGTATACCTATGTCACCATCAAGTTTGACGTATGAGAGACCATATTTCCTAGCCTCTATCTCTTCATCTGATAACTCATATTTCATTCTTTCCTCTGAAACTAGTTCCATGTGCCTGAAAGTGGCATTGTCATCGATGTTCAGCCTTGCATCGACACACATGACTTTACCATCTTCCGTTAGAACTAGTGGATTAAACTCTATTAGCTCAGCATCATGATCCATTGCAGCTTTGTACATGTTGAATAGAATAGCTGAGAGCTCCTTGTAATTCTCTTTTTTGAGTTTAAGATGTTTACAAACCTCCATTGCATGATATGGTCTGACGCCTATGAATGGATCTATTGGAATTACCTTTATGGCTTCCGGATGTGACATTGCTATCTCTTCTATCTCAATTCCGCCCATTGGACTGCAGATTATGACGAATCTCTTGAGACTTCTATCAAAGGTCATTCCTAGGTAAAGTTCACGCTTTATCCTCACTTTTTCCTCTACAAGGATTCTAGCCACAGGTAAGCCCTTAACCTTCATGGAGAAAAGTTCCTGAGCCAACTGTTTAGCTTCCTCAATGGACTCTGGGAACTTTATGGCTCCAGCCTTTCCTCTGCCACCTACTAAAACCTGAGCTTTCAGAACCACGTTTCCACATAGTTTCTCCCATGCAGATACAACTTCTTTATGCGAAGAGATTATTACTCCCTTTGGTATTGGGAGACCATATTTTTGTAGTATTTGTTTTGCTTCATACTCGTATAGTTTCATATTCAACCCTTCAGATGATTTGGTAGCAAAGTAACATTATATTTAAAAAGACAATGCGAGTAGAATATAATTAACTCAAAAACACAGGGAGGAACCACGATGTCAGAAAAGAAGACAGAGGAAGCAGCTGTCTATATCGGAAACAAGCCTGTAATGAACTACGTCCTAGCATGCCTAACCCTACTACACGGAGGCCATGAGAAGGTAAGCATCAAGGCGCGAGGAAAGGCTATAAGCAGAGCCGTCGACGTAGCTGAAATCGTTAGAAAGAGATTTGACCTAGCCGTCGACGTAGAGAACATAAAAATCGACACCGAGGAACTAACAGCATCCGATGGAAGTCCAGTAAAGGTTAGCACTATTGAGATAGTTTTGAAGAAGACAAAGTAAACACAGCCCTTTTTCTCTCTTTTTTGTCCTTTTCCTCTATCCAGATAATACCATCGATGATATCCTGATTGATAATACAAGAAACGATAAAGTCAATGGTATTTTCTTCACATTTAGGTTCTCCATGAGGAAGTTCTTGTAAAAATTTAATGCAACTAACGCTATCACAGCTCCTGTAAGCATTAAGGCGGGCAATAGTGTAAACAGTAGAAGTGATGAAGAAAAATAAGCCAATGCCATTTTGCGATCATTAACTAAAACCGATAACATGAGAAACGTTGAGGCAGTAAACAGAACCACATTGTAAAGGTAGGCCTCCACGGGGTTTCTAAGCAGTATGGCAGAGAAAATAAATGAGGTGACAAATACTTTTCCGTCGCCTCCACCCCAAAACCCTACCTTAAACAGATAAAAGGAGAAGCTAAAAGCAGCTAACAAAGATACTAGAAACAGTATTGAATTACATTGAGCATATACAAAATATATGATTGAGAGTATAAGCCAATAGACGGGATTTGAAATTACCAATGGCACACGCCTATACCTTATGTCGTAGAAGCATACTATACATATGTAAAGGACGTACACAAATGCCATAACAATGTTTTCCAGCATCTCCTTCTCTCAATTCTACTTGGAGAATATAAAGGAAAATGATCGCTTTGTAGCAGGGCGTAAGAAAGCTATGTTACTTTTACCGAACACTCTCACAGTCGATGATCAATCATCGGAGAAGCCCGTTTAAAAGGTCTACCATAGATAAAAGGGATGAGATGAGGGAGAGATGCGAATATTGTGGAGGTACAATTATCTGTTATCGCGGCGAATATGTATGCGAAAAATGTGGAGACGTTAAGGGGCCAGTGTTTGTGACTCCTATCACTGAAGGGAGCATATCTGACACGCAAATAAGTGCACCTGAGGCCATTGGAGGTATCATAGAAAGGGGAAAATATGAAACAAATATCGAGGAGAGGAGAAGAATTTATGATTTTAGATTGAGGATAAGCGACTTCTATGGAGATTACAAGGTTATAAAGGAGATCATAATGGTTTCTGAGAAACTTAACCTGAGCACAAATGTTAGAGACAGAGCAATCTATATCTACAGGAAGATCTCGAAGGAAAACATTAAGAGTACAAAGCCTGTACTCGCCATAGCGTCGATAATAGCAAGTGCTAGGGAAAATAGAACTTATGTTCAGCCTAAGAAGGTATGCGAAATCTTCAAGCAACTTGGGCATAAAGTTTCAATGAATATTGTCCTTAGAAGAGTGAATGAAATATGCTCAAAGATGAAGATTAAAGCTAAAAAACCAAGTTTAGAGGAGTATGTAAAGGACATTATAAGATTATTAAGGATAAATTTTTCAGAAGATGCCAATGAAAGGTACTTCGTTAATCTTGAAAAAGAAGCTCTTAGAATAGCGGCTCAATTACCAAAGTTTATGATCATTGGAAGAAATCCGAGAACGCTTGCCTCAGCAATAGTCTATGCAGCATATAGGAGAACAAGGAAACAGGGGTCTATCAAGGTAACCCAAGAAAAACTTGCAGAGATAGCACATGTTGGAAAGTTCACTCTCCGCGAACATTACTCAATGATCAAGAGGAAAATCGGAATAATACACTAAACGGATGAAAAGAATCCACTGATGTCACATTGGAAAAACTGACGGTCTCGAGAAAACATCCACTGAAAGACAGGCTACTGTTAAGAGGAGCGTTTAGCTTGGCAAGCCTAGAATTATCTATGATTGAAAAACACAGTTGAACCTTAAGCAATAACTCTCCTGAAGCATTTCCCGGAATGAAGTGAAAGGTGAATTTTACATCTATGTTCTTGAGACTATGCATTTTGAACCATTTTGATGTAAAGTTTTTCGTGAATAATCTTACATTATTCTCCAAGGACGTAAAGTTGTGGTATTGTTTCCCGGCTACCTCTATCAGCCCACTAAGATATGCCTTCCAAAAATGGCAGGGAATAAGCACTCTATAGAGAGCTGGAACGATCATTGAGACGCTTTTATTGATGGATATGAATTTTCCAGATATGTGAATCCTAAAGTTGCTCTCGTATAGTGGACAAAACTTTAAAAATGATCCATTCACCAGCTGGCATTTAACTGATGCATTGATTACAGCAAAACTTTTTCCATCTACAATGGAAAAAACGATAACGTCTGGCATTTCCACCTTAAGCCTGTTCCAGTTAGATAATTCACTCATAATCCTGTAAGAATTGACCTTGATTAGATTTGGTATTTCGCCTCTGCTTAAATGCGACTTGAAAGCGCAGTCCAATTCCATCCATATACTCAGGAAAATACTTTTAAACAGAAGATTCGATTCCGATGCCTCCATTTCAATGTAACTATCATAAAGATTATAGAAATGGATAATAGGGAGATAAGTGTATAGTAGGCACATTGCGATCGCTATGAATATCATAGTCACTACGGAGAATGATAGAATAGCTAGGCCACGTAGCATTCCAGTATCATATTTAACCCAGCTATATGAATACGTGAGAAACCATATGCACTATCTTCCGTGAAAGCTTCTGGATCTCCATAGATATAAGTAATATTTTCAATTTGGAGAATTACTAAAACTTCGCATTTGAATCTACCCAAGATTTCATTCATTAAACGATTTACTTGAGCCATATTTCCAGCTCGCAGCTCCAAAACTATGCCAAGAAACCTTTCATCGGAGATAAGCGTATGTAAAATTTCATGTGCCATAAGCTTTTTACTTATGAGAGAATAGGATTGCTTCATCGAGTTCAGCTTTGCATCACTAAATTTCACGAGCCCTGCTGAGAAAATTAACATTAGGAGAAAAGCAATTATTGGGTCAATTATTGCCATTCTCATTTCCATCATATGATTTAGAGAGAGCTTATAACCCCCATCAGTAAAAGGAAAGACATGATCTCCGCAAGCAAAAGAAAGACGTATACAAGAATAGTCATTAAGAACTCTATTATGTCTCCCATATTCGCACCTCAAACACATTGCCTGAAACATGCGATATAACATAGACATTCCCTGAAACCATTTCAAACACCTTAGAGCAACTATATT
>DRAE01000152.1 GCA_011041895.1 Candidatus Bathyarchaeota archaeon | reverse complement strand
GATTCTGGAACTTTGTAGAGGTATATTTTATGCACATGTGCTCCATGGCTTTTAATTTCCTCAGTTAAAATAGGCCTCCATCCTGGAATTGGATAATCGTGGCACACTACTCTGGTTCCATCCTTTAGTTCGCGTTCAAGCTTGGGCTTCAGAAGCGAAATTGCTGTTGGAGTTAGATACATTGTTATTATGCCAGCATTTGACAGATCTGCTGTAAACAGGTTTCCATGCACAATTTGCACTTTCTTGGCTAGCCTTTGCTCCCTGAACACTTTTTTCCTAGAAATCTCCACAAGCTTTGGATTTATTTCAATGCCTACGGCCATACAATCATATTTCTTTGCCGCTATGAGTGGAATTCTTCCATCCCCGCTTCCAAGGTCGATCAATAGCTCTCCGGGTTTGGGATCTGATATTTCAAGCATCCTTTCAACAACGTTTACAGGAGTTGGAAGAAAAGGAATTAGCTTTTGGGAGGCTATTATTTCGAAGGCCCTTGGTTTCTTAAACCTTATTATCATTTCCAAATATCGAGAATTTCATGATAAGGATTAAATTTTCAGTGATTCTTCAAATTAGTAGGGGCGAGCTATGGAAATCGCCATAATTGCCTCTAAGAGGAACTTTGAAAACAAGTTGATAGCTAAGGAAGCTGAGAAACGGGGGTTAAATGTCAAGTACGTAAATCCCAGAAGCGTTAGAGTTCTAGTCGATGGTGATATTAAAATCTACGATAGATTTGGAAGAGAGATCTTTGATGAAAATGTAATTGCACTCTCTAGAGTTGAGAGGAGAGTCTTATGGGAGGGGTTTACGCTCCTGTTAACGCTTGAGAAAATAGGGTATAAGGTGATTAATTCAGCTTATTCGTTGCTTATAGGCCAGAACAAGTTTTTAACAATGATTCACTTACTTAGGGAGGGAATACCTGTTCCAATGTCATACCTATCATTTTCACTTAGTGGAGCACTTAAATTCATCCATCAGATGGGGTATCCGATTGTTTTGAAACCTATAATTGGTGGTAAAGGCAAGGATGTTATGCGAGCAGATTGTAGAAAGGAGTTCGTTAAGGCTGCAAAATATCACTTGGATAAAATGAACTGTGTGCTAATGCAGAGATTTATCAGGCATGGTGGAAGAGATATTAGAATCCTTGTGGTTGGAGGCGAGGTTATTGCAGCCATGTATAGGGTAGCCGCCTCTGGGCAATGGAAGACAAATATTACCTTGGGAGGAAAACCTATTCCATTCAAGCCAGATGATGAGCTTACTGAAATTGCTATTAGGTCAGCTGAAGCTATTAAAGCTGAAATTGCTGGAGTTGACATTGCTGAGGAAAATGGGCAAATGTACGTTTTTGAAGTGAATCCAACTCCTCTTTTTAGGGGGTTGATTGAAGCTACAAAAGTGAACCCCGCCAAATATATTATCGAGTACGCGATGGAGATGGCACGTAAATGAAGGTTAAACCTAAATGCTACGTAGCAGCGGCAAGAATTGCCCCCTTAAAGAATGAAGTAGAAGTTCAACCCGCCCCTCCACATGTGGGAGATCTTATAGCCGTGAAAGTTACTGGAAAAACTGGAGTATATACATATGTTGAGAATCATGTTGGTGAAAAGGTTAACTTGTATCCTGGAGATATCTTTGTAGCTGTCATTGGATATAAGAAATCGACGGTAAACATTGTTGGAGAGCCTCCGGAAAAACTTGATCCTGGCTGCAAAATTTATCTGTTGACTTTTGGAGGACTAGTTGGAAACGTCGTTGATGTAGCTTACGGGCTTGAATACCCTCTTGAACTAGAGTATATTGGCAGTTTAGTAGATGACGGTGAAATAGCTAACTTGAAGAGATATAGGCGAATTGAATGGAGAGATAATCTAGGTAAAACTGCTCCAGTAATACTGGTTATAGGTAGTAGTGCTGAAAGTGGAAAAAGTACAGCTGTCGGAAACATTGTCAAAGCATTGGTGAAGAGAGGGTATAAGGTTGCAGGAGTAAAGTTGAGTGGAGTAGCTGCCCTCAGAGATCATTTAAGAATGAAGAATGCAGGAGCGGATCCAGTTTATGATTTCGTGGATGCTGGGCTACCCTCTACGTACACGGATCCCAAGACAGTTTTATCGGTTGCAAAGGGAATACTTTACAAGGCTAATGAGAGTAGGCCTGATGTAATAGTTGCTGAGATGGGTGGCAACCTTCTCGGATACAGAACTGTAGTTCCAATCCTTTTAGATCGGGAGATCATGGGCAATGTCACCTCAATAGTGTTAGCAGCAAGCGATGCCTTAGCGGCATATGGAGGAGTTCATATTGCAAGAGAACATTATGGAATAGAAATTGACTTGGTGACTGGGCCAGCCACAGACACAGTGACCGGGTTAAAGCTTATCGAAAGGTATATAGGCGTGAAGGCCATGAATCTGCAGAATCCCGCGAATGCTGAAAAAATTACTGATTATCTATTGGAAAAGAGAGTGAAAAGACCTAGGGTAAGTGAGTTTGTTAAAGAGATTCTCAGAAAAGTTCCTGAGTTAAGATCGTAATTCAAGTTTCTCCAGTATCAGATCAACAAGTTTATCTGAGCTCCTGCCTTTCAGCATATTGTATGCTGGAACTCCAGTCACCTTCGATATTCTTTTGACTCCTGACTTGTCATCTGTTGCTGGGCCCGTTATAGCTGTAACCTCTAGGCCGTATTGTTCTCTTAGAAGCTTAACTCCTCCATATGCTCCAACTTCATCTAGTGCTGAGAGTATTATAGCCTTAACGTTTTTCATAATTTCATGGTCTTCTAGGATGTAGGGGACGCCCTCTCCGAGGATGCTTCCACCCATTTCGGCTACAATGATATCTGGATTAGCTTCGCTGACCTTGTGGAGTATTCCTTTTGCAGCCTTTGTAACCTTATGCCTTATAGTTGTAGTGGATGGAAGTCCAGCGTCTACGAAGCTAAGACAAGGGTTTGCACCTGCATCTTTCATTCTTAGAATATCTCTCATTCTTGCAACTCCTGTAAGCTTTACCCCTGCGACTTTGTATCCCTCAATTTTTGTGAGATGTCCTATTATTTCAACCGCTGCCGTTGTCTTTCCACTTTCCATAGAGGTTGATACCAGCATAACTATGGGAGGAGTTCTTCCAAGATGTTTTCTCCATGGAATACCATAATCCTTGATATTTACAACCTTGCCTTCATCGTTGTAGGCTAGTCCAACGGGTCTAACGGGAAGTGGTGAACCATGTCTTATAACGAATGAGACGGCTTTTCCAATGACTCCTCCGGCACATAGAAGATGTAATCTAATGTTTCTGGTGACTTTAATTCCTCTTCTTGGGATTCTTCCAACAATGGCTCTAGTGGCATCCCTATTTCCCAGAACTCCGAGAAGTTTGTCCTTCATGTGTATTTTAGCCAGTCTTCCACTTGGAGTTTCGATATATGACACGGCTCCATAGCTTCTCAATGCCTCAACTAGTATAACATCACCCTCTTTACCAATCCCCCTCCCAAAATATGCTATATCCTCAAGGTCAACTCTGCTTGTGACCGAGCTTTGCTTATCTATCTGAATGATTGCACCTTCCATAGTTTTCGCTCACATACTTTTTCGAGAAAAAGTGATTGTTATGGTCGATAATAGATAACTTAGTTTCCTTTATATTCCTCAGAGAAGAGTACATCATATATCACATACCCTATCCCAGTAATCGCTGCAACGGATGCATAGTCTGTTGATATTGTTACTCCAGGAGATAAGTCTAAAATTACGTCAGCAAATCTAAAGACTCCCGTTGGGATACCCTCTCTGGCACCTATTAAGACGTTTACTCTCTTAGTTTTTTCCCTGAAAAGGTCACATATGATCTCTTTGACCTCTGTTACGGGCTTGCCTCTAGTGGATGTAACTATGATTGGTTCATTTGACCTATCCCTTACAAGCTGATATAGGTCTTGAACATATACTGGAACTTTCTTGACTTTTCTGCCATATGCTCTCTCCTGTATATTATGCCTTGAGTCTATTCCCTCTAGGATGCCCCTTATAAATGTCCCAAGCTCTATAGCTGGAATAGCATATATTGGAGCTATTACAAGTTCCTTGATCTCAAATGTTTGAACCGCTCGTCCTATCCTGTTTCCCATGATGTATACTGCATCAAGTGGACCTGTGTAGGGCATCTGGACTATAGATATCTTACCAAAAAATTTTTGGAGGGGGATTTTCCATGGAACCTTTTTCTTCCATTCGATTCTACCGGGAGATACTGCGATGTATGCTATGTCTCCAAAAATCTCCACCCAGACTATCTTGTCAGGATTTGTTAGATTGACATTGGCATTTGTGACTTCTTGTATAGCAGCTCCAGTAGCCACATTCACATCCATGCTCGTGAAATCATGCGTTCCTCTTCTAGTAGTTCTCACAGCGAATGTCTCATCTGGGGACATCTTGTCCTTCACTATTTCACTTGCCTTCTCTGCTATAGCTGATGGATCAGCCTTTGCTGATCCATATACTATCAGAACCTTCTCTGCCTCGGGGATCTCTCTTAAGATTTTGTCAGCTACATCTATTTTATCTTTGCAATTCCTTACTAGCACTATGCCATAGCATCCAAGAGGCCTTGCAATAACCTCTACATCACAAATCTCAGCTATGTGCTGTGCAGCTACTCGCTCAAGTTTCCTAGGTGTCTTGACTATCAATGAAATTTTATCGTCAAGTCTTTTGCTCATAATAGTGCCATCACAATTTTAATTACCAGTATTATGGCTGCAGGCACGAATGCTTTTCCCAGTGTTAGTCTATGGCTTTCCTTCAATGCAAAGGCTAACAATATTGCAAACCATACTATGAATATAACTCCTATGAAGTCAGTAGCCATAAGCACTGGCTGCGAGAAGAATTCCCCGATCGCCTTTCCAAACCGCATCCCTGCACTAGCATAGTCTGTCGCATTGATCGTCACAGACATCGGAGATGCCATGAATGCCGCTATCAAGAATATTATTGAATCAATTATATAGGGGGCCATTGCATATCCAGTTAAAGCCAGTGTCTGCTTGAAGTTTCCCTCTCCCTTGAGTAGCTTAGCTATTGCAAAGGCTACTGCTCCCCATAGAACCCATTCAATAAGGAATACAACCATTGGAACAAACACAAATCCTATAACTTTTCCTATCGTGAAGCTTACTTCAAGTGTCTTAACTATAGTCTCGTTTCCAGTCAATGTGAACGTGAACTTTGGTGACAGCACTAGCCCTGCCACCAAACTTATTATACCTGACATTAACACTATTAGAAAGCTCTCTTTCATACTGGGGTTCTCAGCTATTTCGGAGAAGAGCTCCCTAGGCCTTATATATACTCGTGAAATGTTTTTCCCTATGGCCATTTTCATCGAATATATTAAGTAAATATACAAGAAAAATGAAATTTCATGAATCAACCACAGCTTCTTTAATGCACGTTATACGTCGAGCGTCTGCTGAGCCTACCTAGGGGGAGAGATGGGTGAAAGTTTTATATTGTGAAAGTTGCGATATTTACACCAGAGTATGGTTCTAAGAGTCAGAGAGAGAAGAAAAATAATTGAACTATATGATAGAGGGTATACGGTACCCGAAATAGCCAATAGTGTGGGCAAGCCTTCGCACGTTGTTACACGTGTTTTAATGGAGGAATCTGACTTACCGGAAAGAATAGTTCAGATGTATGAGACTGGAATGAGTATCGATGAGATTGCCGATAAGCTTTGCATATCCTCCAGATGCGTCGAAGATAAGCTTAGGGAGTATGGTATATTTAGGATGGATGAGGATAGAATAAAGGATCTCTATTACAGGGGATTAAAGGTTTCTGAGATAGCTAAGAAAGTTAAAAAGCCTGTTAGAAGCGTGCTATCGATTTTGATGAACAAGACTGATCTTCCATCAAAGGTTGTTAGCATGCATAGAAGAGGGTTTTCGCTTTCAAGAATTGCAAGGGAGCTTGGAATCTCCGTCACATCTGTTGCTAGGTGGGTTAACAAGATAACATATCAACTTGAGCTTGAGGAAGAGGAGTAAGTTATACAGTTACAGGAGATTTCATCTCCTCGTTCCTTATATTTATAACACCTTTTTCAGATGTCACCTTGCCTATGATATATGCCCGTACACCATTTATTGTGCATGTATCTACTACTTTGCGGCTATGAGATGAATCCACTATTATGCAGAAACCTATTCCCATGTTGAATGTCCTGTACATTTCACATGTATCTATGTTTCCATACTCTTGAATAAGCTTGAATATGGCTGGAGGCTTTGGCATTTTCCCGAGATCGAAGCCAACTTTGTTATTTAATCTTCTTAATTTTGTAAATGCTCCTCCGGTTATGTGAGCTAGGCCCTTGACAGGGACTTCGCTCAGAATATCCAAGATCACATTCGAATATATGCGGGTTGGCTTCAACAATTCTTCACCTATGCTATGTCCAAGCTCTGGGATAACATCATGAACCTTGAACCCTGCTTTTTCAAGGAGCACTTTTCTAGCAAGTGTGAGTCCATTTGAATGTATCCCGCTGCTTTCCAATCCTATTATAATGTCTCCAGGAACAATTTTTTCTCCTGTTATTATCTGTTCTCCATCGAGTATACCTATACTCATTCCAGATAGATCATACCCCTTTCCATCGACTCCCCTTATGACATCTGGCATTACAGCCGTCTCTCCACCTACGATCATTATCTTTGCTTCCTTTGCTGCTTTACATAATCCATCCATGATATCTACCAGCATTTTCTTGTCGAATTTCTCAACTGCTATATAGTCTACAAGCGCAATTGGTTTTGCACCAATGCACACTAGATCGTTTACATGCATTGCTACAAGGTCAAAACCTATCGTATCGTATTTATCCAGCATTTGACTTATGAGAACTTTTGTACCTACCCCGTCAACATGCAAAGCTATTAGTTTATCGCATCCAACATCTATCACAGCTGCATAATGGCCACATCCTAGGACAGGCTTGTACTCTCTTGCATTATGTAGTGTGGACTCGGTTAGCTTCTTGATGACTTCATGAAATGATTTTATCTTGTCTATATCGATTCCCACTTTAGCATAGGTTATTTTGCTGTTCATATCATTCACTTTAAACTATTATTGGTCTTGAAATATCGTTAATGTGAAGATGAAACGGAGAAACTCACTGTTGCTCATAACCTGTATAACACTAATTGCCATATGTTCTAGTTCGTACTATGTAAGAAGCTCAGATAATAGCTGGATAACTGGAACGTTTAAGGTGGTGATGTTTACTTCACCTGACTCATCATATCAAGTGATAGTAAACTGCATTAACGAAGCTCAGCATGACATCAAAATTGAACTCTATTCATTTACAAACCCTTATCTAATGGATTGCCTCATTAATGCCATTCAAAGGGGGGTTCATGTAACGTTAATCTTAGAGAAAAAACATTTCACATGGTCCGAGAACGAGTACACATTGTACATAGCATATAGGCTTAACATGTCAGGTGCAGCAGTATACTTTGCAAGTCATGTAGAGTACCCTCTTCTACATGCCAAGTTCATGATAATTGATTTTGAAATAGTCGTGGTTGAATCTGCCAATTGGGTTAAAAGTGGAGTTCCAGTTGACCCGTCATATGGCAATAGAGAGTGGGGTATTGTTATTTACAGTAGAGAAGTTGCCTCTAGGTTTACTGAAATATTTAACTATGACCTCAGCATTGCTACCCCCTATAGTCCAAGTCAAGGAGTGGGGGAAGAGCCTTCAAGAAGCATCCCAACTGGATCATATGAACATCCATTTACAAGCGTTGAAACAACATGCCAGATGAAAGTACTTCCATTCTTCTCCCCCGAAGATTCAGAAAGCGTTCTAAAATATGTTCTTAGGAAAGCTAATGAGAGTATTTACATTGAACAACCCTACATTGAGCTGAGCTGGGATAACAGATTGAATCCTCTTGTAGCTGAACTTCAAAAGGCCGTTGAAAGAGGGGTTGATGTCAAGGTTATACTTGGAGTGAGGAATTCCATGAATGAGGAAACCTTTGGATATCTTCAGGGAATTGGCGTAGATGTAGTCTACATGAATCTGACAAGTATACGGTTTCTACATAATAAAGGGATTATTATTGACTCAAAGATAGTTGTTGTAACCAGCGTTAACTGGTCAGATGAGGGTGTACGAGAAAACCGTGAAGCAGGCGTTGTAATTGTCAGTAAAAATGTAGCAACTTTTTACGAGAGTGTATTCAAATACGACTGGAAGATATCTAAAGGAGAACCTATTGAGGAGAAAAACTTCGATTTAACTGTAAAGTGCATTGCACGTGGAACTAACTCACCCATTGAAAAATGCTTAGTTAAGCTCTTAAAGGATGGCCAAATTCTCTCTGAGAAAGTAACTAACGGAGAAGGGTTAGCGGTGTTCTATAACTTGAGCATGGGGATGTACAGCATTGAAGTGTACTATTTAAATTACATGGTGGCTTCTGAGCAAGTGCAGCTGGATAAAGATATTATTGTTGAAGTGACATGTGAAGTTTATCTTTTAACTGTTAGGGTGGTTTATGAAAATGAAACACCTGTTTCAGGATTTGCGATTAGTATAAAAGACCAATATGGGAACACTCTCTGCACAGTAGAGACTGATGAAAGTGGAGAAATTCTTCTCATGCTTCCCGCGGGAGAATATATCATCGTAGTAGGGAATTATACGTCTCAGATATATCTCTGTGAGAATACTGTGAAGGAGTACGTTCTACATTTAGAAAGTGAATACGCAGGAGAGCATGAGGGAACTAGTTTAATAGAGGAGAAAATGAGAGAATATGCTCCATTGGTGTTACTATTGTCTATTGCAGTAGCAGTGTACATACTTATAAGACGAAGATAAATTAACTACTTTGCAGTTTCCGAGAGATACTTCGGCACTATTTTTTCTATAGTTAATGCAACCACAGCTGCCAGGAATGCGTTCAAGAGGTCTAGTAGTGAGGATATAAATGCTATGATTGGGGGAACTGTTAGAATTGCTATGCCTAATGTTGGAAGCATTCCTCCACCTACCGATGGTATAATAAGCTTAACCATGTCTTCAAGTGTCTTCTTCTGAAGTTTATTTCCAGCTACAGCACCTATTCCAGCGAATATTCCCAAGCATATGTTCCCTATAAATGGTATCAGCTGATTTTCTTGCGAGAACATTGCAGCATAGGTGCCAACAACTACTCCAACACATGCTCCACCTGCAATGCCCATTAAATAGCCTGCCAATATTGGAACTATCATTCCGAAAGTGAACGACATTACCCCTGGAACAATTGGAATCTCTATACTTCTTAGAACTATACCTGCCGCTGATAGAAGCAATATCAGTGAGACCTTCTTTACAATATTGGTTTGAGGCGGCATCACCTATATTACTTGGAATGCAATTTATAGAAACTGATGGTAAACTACATTATTGACATAATAGCTGGAAGTAAAAACGATAAGCATATTGTAGATAAAGTTACAAAGGTTTTAGACGAATATGGGATACCCTATCGAGTCGCATATATATCAGCTCACAGGGAGCCCGACAAACTGAACGAATACATTAAAAATTCGAAGGCAATAGTGTTCATCGCTATAGCAGGACTTTCAGCGCATCTTCCAGGATATATTGCATCTAGAACAGATAAACCCGTGATCGGGGTACCTGTCAACGTGAAACTAGGGGGATTAGATGCATTGCTTTCAATTGTTCAAATGCCGAAGG
Organism: Candidatus Bathyarchaeota archaeon; assembly: GCA_011041895.1. Taxonomy (GTDB): domain Archaea; phylum Thermoproteota; class DRAE01; order DRAE01; family DRAE01; genus DRAE01. The sequence goes on along the minus strand of DRAE01000152.1, from coordinate 407 downwards.
GTGTTCCTGTAGCTTGCGTTGGAATAGATAATGGTGAAAATGCAGCATATTTAGCGATTAGAATACTGAAGCTTACAAAAAATCTGAGGGAGGAAGGGGGTTCTGGCTAACGGTAACATTAGCGTGATAAGCGTATATAGGATCTTTGAAATAGCGCCGTCAAAAAGGTATCAAGTTTTAAATGAACTATGCAACTGAGACATCAACTTCATCAAAGAGTTGTTGAATACTCTTATAGTGGAAGTGTTGAAAACATTGTCACGGTGCTCATATGTTCTCTACAAGAGATACATGAACACTGTAGGAGGAGGGAATCGTAGCCCTTTGGGGCTATTCACCTCCCCCCTTCCTCCCCCACTATGACTTTTTGAAGAAAGTTATATTTAAATTTTACGTTACTGTTATGG
>DRAE01000033.1 GCA_011041895.1 Candidatus Bathyarchaeota archaeon | reverse complement strand
TTTGTTATCTCTATCTGGTAGTCGTCCCATGCTCTGACAATGATCTTCTCTATGTTGCTAAAGTTATCCTCTATCTGTGAAATTACTGTTGTGAGAGGCACCCCTGTAAAGGAGACAGTTTCACCGTGATACTCAACTGTTATCGTCTTAGTTCCGAGAGCCATTAAAGAGCTTAGTCCATGATATCCAGATAACGTAAATGAGATGGATCTATCCGGTGAGAAAACTTTGAGTAACCATACTGCCTTTATTGTTGCAACCATTTTAACCCATCTGCTGTGCCTAATGTTCTCGCCCACTAGCCTAGGTGGATCGTACCTTATACCTCCTTCTGGGTCATGATATATAATGGAGAGAACGGCGTTTGTAACATTCTCCCATTGAAGTTCAACAGTGTAGCCATCAGCCCCAATAACTACTACCCATGGAGCATATGGGATGCCGCAGTTATAGAGAATATCTGCAAGCTTAAATCCCTCATATGTTCGCTGCTCTCCGTGTACATCAAGTGTAACCTTCATCAGCTCAAAGTTGCTCTTCAAGTCTTTCACTGTAAAGTTTTTGAAGAGATAGTCTTCACAGTATATGCTGACAGTCCAGCTTTCATATTCTTCGCTGATCTCCGGACTTGTCTGTATATAGTATATGTAGGCTAAACCGATCACTATAACAACGACTATTGCACATGCAATAACTTTCTCTAGCGTAGTTTTCATCGTTCTCGATATGTTTAATAGGAAATAACGAATTTAAAAATATCCTTTAAATACTTTACGCACATAGCCGCATCTTTTACATCTTAGCACTGTGAACAGCTTAACCTTGTACATTGACTGTTGGGCAATTGTTCCATCAGCGACCATTCTGAAGCCGCAAACCGGGCATGTATACCTTGATTTCCTCTTTCTCTTGTAGTAGTATCTTATCTCAAGTTTAAGCTTCTTTGGTAAAATGCCTGCAAGAATAAGCTCTTTGAATACTTCATCTATGCTTACAATGTATGGTTTTTCTCCTTGAATTACTCTTATGAAGATGTCACAGTTTTCGCAGTACATTAACTTCAGGGCTTTAGGGATATGAACAAATCGCACTCTTCTCTCCTTTATAGGTATTGGAGGAGGATAGGTTAACCTTTTATTACATATGGGACATCTAACCAGCTTTAGGCCTCCACGTCAGTGATGCGACTTATATTCTCATATAGTCTAATGACTTATAAACCTTTACCAGCCTGTGAAAATGAAAACCGTCAAAATCGATATGCATGTTCACACAATAATGTCCTTTGACTCAGTTAACACTCCAAAATTCATATTACATATGTGTAGACGAAAAAAATTAGATGGTATTCTACTGCTTGACCACAATAAATATCCTCCGGAAAGCTTCATTAAGTATCTCAGGAGAAGAGGGCTTATAGTGTTATTTGGAAACGAGTTCAAGACCGTTCTTGGAGAGATCATAGTCGTCGGGACGAAGTTTAACGTGCACTGGTTCAGAGAATCACCTTTGGAGCTTATTGAGAAAACACGTGATGAAAATGGTTTAACCATTTTACCTCACCCATTCTCACGTGGAAGAAACTTTAAGGATATAAATCTAGTAATTAGACGGGTTGACGTCGTTGAAGGATTTAATGCTAGGTGTTTTTCCCAGAGAGAAAATTTGAGGGCAATGGAATATGCGAGGAGATACAATAGGGCCATGACCGCTGGAAGCGATGCTCATGTCCCATTCGAGATAGGAATAGCATATACATTAGTTGCAGCTGAGAGCGAGATTGAAGATTTAATGGAGGCTATAAGGAAGGGGAAAACAGCGTTAAGGTTTAAGATTAAAGTTCCTATTTGGAGGATGAGTAGTGCACCAATCAAAGCTTTTAAGCCCTTGATTTCGTATATGCTTCGTGGAGTGCTTTTTTAAAGTCCTCAATAGAGCACCCTATCAGATTAACCTTCTCCCCTAGCAGCGTCTCAATTAAATGTAGAGCTTCCTCAATGCCTTTGCCATTCAATGTATTTTCAAGTTCCTTAATTTTCTCTGGTGGGTCTATAAAGAAATCTCCTGCAAATACTACCTTACTGATTTTCCCATTATCTAATGCAAGGATTACCCTTATCATTTTACCATCTTTTGGCTTGTATACATGAGTTATAGTTCTCATTTCCTTATTGCCTCCAAGTAAGCCTTTAACTTTTCAATATCCTCACTATATCTTGGGCACTCTGGACATATGTGTGCCATCCACTCCAGTGTAGTATATTTCTCCATGTAAAGCTTTTCAGCTAGCTTGATTTCATATTCTGTGAGATCACTCTCCTTAAAGGACACTCCAAGCTTGTGGGAGAATGCCTCAGCTATTGCATCCTCTACTTCCCTCATTTCCACTGGAGAACCCTTTAATTCATGAAGCGTTACTACACGCTTTACAGCGGATTTAACCCCCTTTGTCACATATTTAACCTTGGGAATTCTAAGATACTTGGTTAAGTTTGAGACGTCTGTGTTAACCAGTAAGCATCCATGCACGAACACAGCACTCTTGTGAACGCTTGCAGCCATTCCAGACACTTTTCTACCCTCTATTTCAATGTCATTAATTGGTCTAAAGTTAGCGTTATAGCCTAGCATTCTCAAGGCATCTGCAATACATTCGCCAACTACCTTGAAATTTCCAAGAATCGAGTTTCCAAAGACTCTTGAGGAACCTTTGCTTATAGAGAGGGCATAGTTTAAATTTCCCCTGTCATGGTATACGGCTCCTCCCCCGGTGTGTCTGCGCACAACATATACCTTATCCTTCACGCATTTTTCAAGGTCAACTTCCTCAACTGGGCATTGAAATCTTCCTATGACCACGGTACGATCGTGCACCCAGAACCTGAGAGTGCTTGGTACAACACCTCTATCAACAGCGATCAATATGGCCTCTTCAATGGCTAAGTTCATGAATGGGTTTTCCGAACTAACCCTTACAATTCGCCATTTCAATCGCTTCACGCTCCTACTTACACTATTTATCAAAAATAGCCTCTATATGATATGAAGATGGAATATAAGCAAGTCATAGTTCTCCGTGAGGATTTAAAAATCAGCATCGGAAAAATGATTGCACAAGCATGCCATGCCAGCTTAGAGGCCTCTGAAAAGGCCAGGGCAGGGAATCCAGCAGCTTGGAATGAATGGCGAATGCAGGGTGCAAAAAAGGTTGTGTTAAAAGCCAGGGATCTGAGGCATTTAATTGAGCTTTATAGGAAGGCTGTTGAACTTGATCTTCCATGTGCGCTTATAAGGGATATGGGCTTAACTGAGGTTCCCCCAGGCACGGTTACAGCTCTTGGAATAGGACCCGCTGAAAGCAGTAGAATAGATAAGGTTACTGGAAATCTTCCACTTTTAAAGTAGGAAAAGAGAAAAATGGAGCTGTCGTGTTATTATTAATGTAATCTTTCACCAGTTTGTGATGTGATCGTAGATGAACTTTCAAGCTCTTGTTGACGGTATAGTGGATATGATTAGGAGAGAAACGAAGGGAAAGAATGCATTAGTTGCACTGAGTGGGGGGATCGATAGCACGGTTACCGCCATTTTATCAAAGATTGCTATTGGGGATAAGCTTAAGTGTGTTTTTATAGATACTGGGTTTATGCGCGAGAGAGATTTCAAGGATGTTGACTATGTCTCCAATAAGTATGGCTTAGATGTTGAGATCATAAATGCCAAAGATGAGTTCCTATCCGAGCTTCTTGGCAGAAGCGATGCTGAAGAAAAGAGAAGGATCTTTAGAGAGATTTTCTACAGCGTCCTTGGCAGAAAGTTTAAGGAGGCTAAATGCAAGTATTTGATTCAAGGAACTATAGCTTCGGACTGGATAGAAACTAAAGGAGGAATAAAGACTCAACACAATGTCTTGAAGCAGATAGGAATAGACACTGTTAAAAAGTATGGATTTAAAGTTATCGAGCCTCTGGCAGACATGTACAAGGATCAAGTTAGAGAGCTTGCAAAGTTCTTGGGATTACCTAGGAAGATATATGATAGGCAACCGTTTCCAGGACCTGGGCTTCTCATAAGAGCCGTAGGCAAGCTTACCGAGAGAAAGCTTGACTTAGCTAGGAAGGCTACTGAAATAGTGGAAAAGGAACTTGCTGAAATGAATTGTTCACAGTATTTCGCAGCTGTGATAGATAATAAGTGGAGCATAGATGAGAGAGCCTCAATTGAACTATCTACGAGAATAGTTGAAAGACTTACGGTGAAACGCATGGATACATATGCCACAGGTATCAAAGGGGATCTTAGAGTATATGGTAGAATTGCAGCATTAATGGACGAAAACATCGAGGAAAAGACGATCCCTCAACTTGTCCAGCTACAAGCGATATTAATCTCAAAGTTTAGTGAATACACTAGAGTAGTGTACAACATTTCGCGTGGAAATGAGAAGAGAAAACATGCTATCATTGTTAGAGCGGTTGTAAGCAGCGATCTAATGACTGCTAATGTAGCTGAAATCTCAATGAATAGACTATGTGAAGTTGCGCAAAAGATAAAGGATGAGGTAGGAGACTTTCCAATATACTATGATGTTACACCCAAACCTCCTGCAACCATTGAGTTTGAATAGTTAGCCTACAACGGAAGCTTCCTTGATTACACGTCCTTCCCTGAACCTCTTCAAGTTCAGGCTTTCTATCGGGAGAGATGTTTTACCTTCCACTATTAGCTCTGCTATAAGCTTGGCTACCATTGGGGCAACCATGAATCCGTGGCCTGAGAACCCATTTGCCTGTATAAAGCCTTCAACCTCCTCTACGGGTCCAAGTATTGGTCTTGCATCCGGTGTTACATCGTAAAGTCCAGCCCATTGCCTAACTATGTTCACATGCCTAAACTTTGGAACGTATCTTGAGAGGAGCCTCGACATTTGAACTATGAAATGGAAGCTTGATTCAATGTTATAGCTGGATGGCTCATTTGGGTCACCCCACCCTCCAACCACTTCACCATGCTCTGTCTGCCTAAAGTAGACGTTGTCATGGAATGATATGACCATCGGGTCAAGCACATGCTTAAGAGGCTCCGTAGCGAGTATCTCATGCCTGTAGGGTTTATTTGGAAGCTCTACTCCAACCATTTTAGCGATTTCACGTGAGTAAGCTCCTGCAGCATTTACCACAATCTTAGTTTTCGTCTTTCCTTTATCAGTTATTACCTCTTTGATTTCCCCTTTCTCCACTTTTATTCCTTTGACTTCAGTGAACTTGTAGATGTGTGCTCCATGTTTTTCAGCTGCTCTCGCATATGCTATGGTCGTTTTAAAGGGGTTTGCATGGCCATCTGTTGGGCACCATGTTGCACCTATGGCTCCTATGGCCTCTACATCCAGATGTGGAACTATATCGTTTATCTCATCTGCTTCAAGGAATCTAACATTTAAACCCAGTTTACGCTGTAGGCTTACATTCTTCTTGAACTGCTTTACCTCATCCTCTGTATGTGCAAGAACAAGGTATCCTCCCTGATAATATTCTATGTGGTAATCTAGCTCCTCCTCTAACCCTTCAAAGATCTTGACACTTTCCATGGCAAGCCTTATATTTTCCTCCGTGCTCCACTGCTGTCTTATCCCTCCACCGCATCTTCCAGTTGCTCCACTTGCTAAGTAACTTCTCTCAAATAGAACTACGTCAACACCTCTGATTGCAAGGTTATAGGCTATTGAGCAACCTACTATTCCGCCTCCAACTATGACGACTTCAGCTTTCTCTTTTATCATTTTTCTCACCAGCGAATAAGCCTATAGGAGAGGGACGCAGTGGAGGTCTAACCTTCGGCATCTTTATTTCAGCTGGGTTTTTGTTGAGCTCTTTAGCAATTATTCTCTGGATCAGTCGCATACATGTTCTTCCTTGGCAGGGGCCCATGCCACATCTCAGCACCCTCTTTATCTCATCTGGCGTTGTGAAGCCTTCTCTTATGGCTTGAACTATTTCATCGTATGTGATGTCCTCGCATCTGCATACTATAATCTTATCCTTTTTCTCCATTCTCCTTCCTCCTGAAAAATCTAACCTCCATAACTAGATCCTTATCTACAGCTATGCACACAACGCTTGTCTTATCCGGGTACGTTATCACTTTAACTACTTCAGCCATTCCAACTTCTTTGCCCTCTCTATTGAGAGCAATTACCTCTTCACCTTTCTCGGGGAGCGGGGTAAACTCGTATGGGAGATATACGAGCCCCTTATCTTCGCTGTAAGTGTAGTCAACCATGAAAATCGCAAGCCCAGGACATATTGGAACACATGCACCGCATCCAATACATTTGTCATAGTCGACTCTCGGAGGAGTTGAAATGCTCGGTTTAATTATAGCGCCTTGTTTGCATACTAGGGAGCATGGATCACATGGAATGCTTTCAATGCACTCTATTATGGCTACAGGGCCTTTTTCAAGTCTTTCTTTTGGAGGTAGAATGTCTTTGAGATCTTCAACCGATATAACTCCCTCGTGAAGTCTACCCACAGCTAATCTCCTCCATTAAGCTGTAAACCTTCTCTTTTCCAGTTATTACTCTTTTACTGAATGGGCTTGAGCGTAGAAGCTCGAGCTCATGCAGCGATTTCTTCCTCAAGTTCTCAGCTTTTTCAACGTTGACTCCCATGTCGATGGCCGCTGTTGCAGCTGCTATTTTGCCCTCCATCATGGCAGTGCTTGCCTCCTCTATTCCAGACACATCTCCTGCAAGGTAGACGTTGTCAAGCGTCGTTTTCAAGAATTTATCATGTATGGCTACATGCCCTCCAAGCTCGGGAACGTATGCATGCTCACAACCGATCTGCATAAGTATCTCGGTCGATGGTGTGAGTCCCACCGCTAGGCATATTAGATCGACTTCAACTTCAAACTCCGTTCCTTCTATGGGATTCCAGTTTTCATCGAGCTTCGTTATTACGGCACCTTCCACATGATCTTTTCCTATAGCGGCTTTGATGCTGTGCCTTGTAAGTATTGGGATTCCCATTCTCCTAACTTTTGCAGCGTGGACAAGGTATCCTCCGATCTTTGGAGCTGCTTCAACGATCATTTTAACATTTACTCCAGCCTGTGCAAGCTGGTATGCCACTATTAAACCAACATTTCCAGCTCCAACCATAAGGGCATTTTCCCCAGGTTTTACGCCGTAAACGTTCATCAGAGTCTGGACTCCACCTGCTCCACAAACTCCTGGCAGGTCATTGTTTGGAAAGGCGAGCATGTTCTCCATGGCGCCAGTTGCCACAAGCAGTCCTTTGGCATCGATCTCGTAAAGCGTTGAATGCCCTTTTACAGCTGTAATCTTAAAGCCCTTGCCCTCCCTATAGCATGCAATTACACTTGAGTTTTCAAGGGACTTCACATTTTCCTTCCTTAACTCTCCCAAGAGGATCTCAGCTATCTTGATACCCCGAATACCAGCGTAGCTTGCCTTTGAGCCAAAGAATTTATGTGTCTGCTTTATCAGTTGTCCTCCAAGCCATGGATTTTCATCTATTATCAATGAGTCGACTCCAAGTTCATTTAGCGATAGAATAGCTGAAAGCCCAGCAGGACCTCCACCTATCACTGCGATATCGGTTTCAACTTTAACATGTTCACATTCAAACTCTGTTTTCTCAGGTAGGTTAGGTCTTGGATCTTGGTATTCAACGTTCATGCCATCTTTCACTAAGGTAATGCATGTTCTAACGTTGGGGATGCCATCCACTTTCATTAGACAGCTTGAGCATTTTCCAATTGCACAGAACCATCCTCGTGGCCTTTGGAATCTTATGCTTCTCCCAAAAACTCTTACTCCACTAGCATATAGCGCGGCAGCTATTGTTTCTCCTTCATAGGCTTTGATCGGTTTCCCATTGAAGTTAAAATATATTTCCCTGCCTTTTCTCTCTCCAAAATCAATTATAGGGTGTTGCCAGATTCTGCTGTCCATAATCGTTCCTTCTTTGCAGTTGTCACCTTATATTTAGGAGTCTTGGAAGATAATCTTTTCTCAGCAACCATAATTTTGTACTGGAGTAGTATATATCAATATGAGAAATGTGAAATTCAGAGATGTATTGGGCACTCCTCTAATGGCGAATGCTACGAAAATTATTTTACTCGGTGCAGGTGAACTCGGCAAGGAGATCGCCATAGAGGCTCAGAGACTTGGCGTGGAAGTTATAACAGTTGACAGATATGATAATCCACCTGCTGCACAGGTTGCACATAGACATTATACTGTTGACATGCGAGATGGAAATGCCTTGAAGGCTATAGTATATAGGGAGAAACCTGATGCAATTGTTCCAGAGATTGAGGCCATTAACACGGACGCTCTTGTAGAGCTTGAGGAAGAGGGATTTAACGTTATTCCCAACGCTGAAGCCACTAGGATAACCATGGATAGAATTAGGTTGAGAAAGCTTGCAGCTGAAAGAGCGGGGGTCAGAACTTCGAGGTACAAGTTTGCATATAATCTCGATGAGCTTAAGGATGCCTGTGAGAGCATTGGCTATCCATGTCTTGTTAAGGCTAGAATGAGCTCTGGAGGACTTGGCAGCAGCATAGTATACGACTATAAGGACATTGAGAAAGCTTATGAGAAAGCTGTAAAGTATGCGAGGGGCTTTGGAGAACATGTAATAGTCGAGGAAATGATCAAGTTTGATATGGAGGTTACAGAGCTTCCACTTGCATGCCTCAACCTAAACGAGAAACCAGACATATTGTTGCCTAGACCAGTTGGGCATGTGAGAACTGGAGGCCACTTTCATGTAAGCTGGCAACCCTTCGTTGACATAGACGAGGAAACTGATGAAAGCACCGTTCCATTCCAGGGTTATGGAAGTAATCTTCATCTAATGGAGGACAAAACAAGCGGTAAACCACTATGGCGCTCTGAATGGAATGATAAAAGGCTTCCTGGAAAGCTTGTCAGGGAAGTTGAAAACAAGATTTATGAAACTGCAAAGAAAGTTGTGAAATGTCTTCTGGGAAAGAAGGGTGGCTTTGGAATCTTTGGATGTGAGTTATTCGTCAAGTTTGACGAGAAAAAACCTGAGGTGTACTTTAACGAGATATCTCCAAGGCCACATGACACGGGTATGGTTACGCTAGTTTCACAGAACATGTCGGAGATGGCCCTCCATGTTTATGCGATTCTAAGGCTTCCGATTCCAGAGATTATTAACATGTTTCCAGGAGCAGCGCATGTAATACTATCAGAGAAGGATGGAGTTTGGGGGCCCACTTATAGAGGGCTCAGAGAGGCGTTGATGAAGAGAAATATCATTCTAAGATTCTTTGGAAAACCATGCACATACAAGCATAGAAGAATGGGTCTCGCGTTAGCCATTGGAAAGAACACTGTAGAGGCACGTGTAAAAGCTATGGAAGTTGCCCATACAATTGAGAAAGGGCTCTAACGTTCATTGGAGCTGTAGGTTACCGTGAAACAGTTGAAAGACATAATTTTTACTTCTTCATCGAAGAAGCGGCGTCAAACCTCTCTTATGATTTAGATTTCTGAGAAACAAATATGCATTTATTAGGCTTTAACTATGCTTGTGAAATTCCTGAATATTTCCAACCCATTTTCAGTGTGAGAGACTTCTGGATGAAATTGGACACCATATACGGGTCTGGATAAATGCTTTAATGCCTGAACTTCACAGTTCTCAGAATGTGCCAGTATTTTTAACTCCCTTGGAAGCGGCGTATATACTTCGTCATTGTGGGAAGCCCATGCTATAAACTGGTCGTTGAAGCCCTCAAATATCTCGTTTTTATCGTCTATGTATATAACTACAGGGCCATACTCTGGAGTTTTAGCTGGGCCGGCTTTTCCACCGAAGGCGCAAGCTATTAGTTGATGGCTTATGCATATTCCAAGTATTGGACTTTCAAAGTTGAGCACTATTTCAATCAAATTTGAAAGTTCACCTAATGATTCGAATATTCTTGGAGGGCCTCCACTAAGTATGACGGCGTCTGCTCTCATTTTAATGAGATCATTTAAAGTTGTTTCAACTGGTAAAAGCTTCGACTGGACGTCGATCTCTGTTAGTCTACGGTATATGAGATGAGAGTACTGAGCAGATTTGACATCTATTACTGGAATAAACATTCAGTTTTTACCCCATGTAGGCCTTGTGAAGCCCCATTCTAACTTTCATCATGGCTGGAGTGTTGTATACTCTTATGATGTTACCTATCAGGTAAGCTGCTGAAAATGTTTTGACGATGTCTTCCTTGGAGTCTCCACTCAAAGCGTTTTCAAACTCCTTTAGTAGCTCTCTGACAGTTGATAGTAGAATATTGTCGAGATGAGGTAAACCTATTGGTATGAGTAGGCGTGTTCCAACCAGTTCATGTTTGAGAGATGCTAGAAGCTCCTTTTTCACCTCGTCATCATAGGATACTGATACCATGTCGGAGAGTGTCCTGAGGTAAGCCCTAACTACTTTGACGCACGCTGATTTGCAGTCCTCAAGCTCCTCATCTGTCATCTGAATTTTAGCATTTTCACATGCATATCGTATGTTCTTGTCCTCCATCATCTTGGTTACAAGGGCTAGTATCTTTGACAGGGCATGATGAATGTATTGCGGGTAGAGTGATGAATATGACACTAG
>DRAE01000135.1 GCA_011041895.1 Candidatus Bathyarchaeota archaeon | reverse complement strand
TTGAGTGCCATGTACTCTGCTTCTGGGTCTGTATAGATCTTGAATATTATTTTGTCAATTCTTGGGCCATGTGTAAAGTCTTCAAGCTGCTCTATTGCCTTTACTGGCGTAAAATTCAGTAATGGAATCAATGACAACACTAACAAGGCAGTTAATAATAACGATATTTTAGTCTTCATAGGTCGTCAATATAAATGTATCAAGCATCGACTTAATAAAATTTTAGAAAAAGCTTATGAAAATTTGGGGCGGAAACATTTGATTATGGTTTTCCGTGTTGTAATGTGCCTTTCTATATCTCGAAGGCTGTTAAGCCTTGCAATGTTTATAGTCTTCTTAGGGCTTGTAAATTATTGGTGTCTCTTGGGTGGGCGATAGGAGCAGTGCTCCAAGCGCCCCATAGGGTTAGGCGTATATGGGAGCCGTGTGCCGTTGGGCTCGACAGCCGCCCATGACCCTATGGGTAAGCTGTGAAGGCGAACCCTTTAGGCGAGGCGGAACCAATGAAACAAAAATATATATAAAGTGACACAGTTTGAGGAAACGGGTAAAATTGGATGACAATAAGACCTTTCATGTGATTGGAGGAAGATATGGACCAGGTTTTTTCACGGTATCTTTGAACGTGGCCGCCAGTGGCGCATGTGCTATTTTAGCATACATTATTTCACTTAGTCACTTTACGCTAGCTATCTATACTATTGCTTTGGCGTCAATACTGACGCTGGTCTTTAGCCTTTACAGGGTGCTGGCATTGAAGAAACTTTTGGATCGTGTCTCAGAAGAAGAGACCGTGAAACTTAGGTATAGGAAGGTTAAATTAGGTATAGCTCCTCTAATAATAGCATTCTTTATAGCTGCCATGCTTCCAATAATTGTAGTAGCTATTTTCCATAGTATGCTATCTTTCATAGCTGTTCTATGCATTCTCTGGGGGTTAGTTAATTCCAGTGTATGCTTTGGAGTCTACGTGAGAGCATGGGAGATAAAAAATAGGGCTGAACTTTACATTAGGTATATCTTGAAAGTAACGGGTGAAGAAAGTGAAGTCATTGGAAAAGAACTTATAATGAGACACTATTGATCGTCTATTGACAATATCATTCCACACCGCGGACATTTTCTCATGGTTAAACTAACTTTTGAATCGCATATTGGACAATATACATAGGGAACGTCAAGCTTAGACTTTTTATGGACTGGCTCCACTTCAGCTTCAGGTTTTTTGACCTTTATTGTCTTAGGCTCTTTAACTTCCATGGGTTTAATTCTCTCAGCTTCACTTAGAGTTTCAATGACCTCGCCATATCCTTCCCTTTTCACGACAGGTTTCCTTATGACTATGGCTCTCTTGACTTCCTTCCTTCTCTTAGGCAAAGTTCTCAATGAAACCTTCAACAGAGGCATCATTGAGAGAGCTATTACAGGGAAGAATATGAAAACCATAAACTGCAGTATGTTCATCTCGACATTTAAGAGGGGAATCCTTATAACATCTTGAAGCTGTATCTTTATCGTTGAATCATCATTTACGGTTACGGTATACTCAGAAGATGTCACACCATTCTTGATTATCCTGATTTCATATATTCCAGCTGGAAGGAGAACCTCCATTAGTTGGCCAGTTTTATCAGTTTTCTGCCTAAATACTACGCAGTTGCAGTCATCTAGAATTATCACATCACAGTCCCTAACAGGACCCCCATATGCGGCTTCGACATATATCTTAACCTTGTAAACACTGCATTTTACGAGATCAAATTGATCATCTTTCTCAAGCTTTAGGATATCATTGAAGACTAATTTTCCAAGGTAATACACTTTCAATCGGTAACTGCTTGCTGGGAGATTTTTAACTATGACTTTTGATGTATGATTCAAGTATACATCTAGGAGTGAATTATTTGTTTCTACACTTTCAAAGGTTACAATTAAATTTGATAGACTTAATCCCGACGCGGATGTAAACTTCAAAATCCAATCATATAGTCTACATGTTATTGAGGCATTGATATTGCTATCTATCTGTACTGTTTCATTACCTACAGGAATATTGTCATAGAGAGCCTCCAGCACATAATTTCCTGGAAATGGTACAGAGAGTCTTGCCCATCCAGTTGAGTTTGATACGCCTTCCTTGACTAGCTGTCCATTATACATTAACTTTAAGTGAATACCTTCAGCATATTCGCTGTCAGCTGCTAGACACTGGATATACACTCTAGCTCTTATAACATACTCTATGTTCTCTATGTAAGATGAGAGAACATCGTTTATGCGATCCCTATCACCGTCTGCCACAACTACACTCCACACTATCTTGGTAAATTGTGGCAATGGATCTATCCAGTCTGATGCAAAGAGGGAGGCATTTAGTTGAGAACACTCTATGTAAAAGTATCTTCCATCTACGATGTATGTTATAGAGACCCTGACTGGTGGACTTTGATCATGAACTATTACAACGAACCTAAATTGATCATAGGCATCTACATCCCTTTCATGATTCATATCCTCAACAAATACGTCAATGATCTCTGGAGGAGTTGAGTCATCGTCTAGTAATAATATAGAAGTTCCATTGACAATGGTTGTCGATGCATCTCCTGGATGGTCATCATCCCTGTCTGTGGCAGATACCTGCCAGCTCAACTTTGACCCTATGAAGTTTATCCATACACTTCTTGGAATCTCGATGTAATAGTACCCGTCTTCGGAAAGTGAAGCCTCTATCCAATTACTCCAGCATGTCCCGTTAAACATGTATCTAATTGAAACATTAAGTATCCCAGATTCATCTGAGACAAAGGCTTTTAGGACTATGGGTTTTGTATAATTGTCATATACAATATCTGGGGCATCCGTTACAACGTTTGGTGGGTTGGGATCATCATCTAAGATCTTTCCTCCTTTGAAAACCCTGCTTATCAGCACTGCTCTATCAAATTCTTCTTCGGAGTCACCGTCTTCAGCTTTAATTTGCCAATATATGATTGATCCAACATGCATAGACCATTCACTATAGGGGATGTAGAATCTAAACTTGTTTGCACCTATTCTCTGAGAATATGGTATCCAAGAGGACCATGTTTCATTGTCGAAACTGTATCTAAACCATGCAGAGAATATTCCAGATGAATCATTTAATACTACTTCTATCATGTAGGGAGACCTATCGTTGTCATAGATGTCTCCAGAGCAATTATATGATAGGATATTTGGCGGAGTTACGTCGTCATCGCACCAAATTTGTATCTCTGGGTCACCGTATAGAGTATATGATAAAACAATCTTTCTATGATATTCATACCCTAGTCCTGTGGGGAACTTTACAAACATGCTGGCGTAAAGAAGCTTTGTCTTATATAGAAGCAATCCTGGTCTTCTAAGGGAGTATTCGCTAGAGAAGAAGATCTTCCAGAAGAGGTAGTCAAGCTCTTGATCATATCCAGTTCCAGGAAATCTCCATCCCGAAGCATACCATGTACTATGTACGCATCCAATGTAGGCTATAGCCCCTCCATACTCGTAATTAATCATGCTCTTTCCAAGTGAATTTTCATCCATGCTTGCAGTCCAGCAGGCGGATACATAAACTAGAGACAGGCAGTTTGTGTTGTTGTAGTTATAAGGTTCAAAATATGGGTCTACCTCGATTTCATCCATGTCAGGGACTCCATCATCATCCATGTCGAACCAAAGTTTTCTGTAGACATGTCTAAAGTTGCCATGTCCAGCAAAGTTCACAAGGGGATAACCGCTATCGAACAGTCTTCTCACAGTGTACTTTAGTAATGGGTAGTCACATTCACATGGAGTGTATTCGCGTTGGAAAACTCTTGTACAGTTTACGTATTCTGGGATAAAGTCTGTGATCATTCGAGTTTTCAAAATTGCATCATCTGTAGTCTCCCCTCCGCCAAAAGCTTCCCCCTTGAAGCTTATTATAGCTCCACAAAGTAGCATTCGGTGGGCTTTATCTGGTGAAATGGGATGCCTACTGTACCTAACTATTTTACGAACAACCGCCTCCAGCTCATGAACATTCTTGACCGGAAGACGACCTACGAAAACATCTGCTCCATAGTCTACATTGTCCTCATGTTCTCCGAAATATTCGTCTCCATCAGCGTTCCAGTTGCCATCTAAGCCTGCATAGTAATAGTCTGATGGAAAAATTGATGGTTCATTTCTGACACCAGGGTATATGTCTTGGCATACAACTCTCCTTGCAGGAATTATATCGTCATCACCGGCTAGCAGAACCCACTCAATACCGTATCTGTCATAGTAATCTTTTATAGCATTTCTAATTTTTTCAGGTACATCGGACCCATTGTAATTGCTTAATATGGACTCTATTGTCAAAGTTTTCACTTTCAAGCCATGCGACTCTTTTTCCTCGATTAAAGGCTGCAATGCTGAAACAAAGTCCTCCCTTGTTATGATGAGATAATCTATGGTTGGAGATTCAACTTTGAACATACTCTCTGAGATGGAGTTGTCAGCTAATGAGCTCAGCAATTTATAGAATGTTTGAGTGATATGAGCTTCACAGCTTGATGTCTTAGCTACGCTAAGCTGTAGAGCTATAGAGCTTACATATGTAACGTGACCACCACCTACTTTGATTACTGGATTAAATCTCACGGGAAGGACGGAAGCACCACGAATTATAATAGGAGGCGAAACTTCAACAACAGGCCTCTTTTCGTCTGGCAATTTAATTAAACCTCTATCGCTAAATATAGTAACTGGTGACCTGTGTTTTTGTATTCCAAGAATCTTGACGGTTTTAACTTTCATATCAACTATTGCTACGTGAACATCAGTTACACCTACTCCCAATATTAATCGGAGAGTTTTAGATGGCAATATGAGACCTTGAGCATAATAAAAGGTGTTACATCCTTCGATACGCACTAGGTTTAGCGAGTTTTCAAATTTTAAGCGATTAAAATCTACTGTAAGTAAGAAATTACCCTCACCTACATTCACTAGTCTAAAATTTTTAAGCTCTCCATCCTGAGAGAGGGCATCAACTTTATCGCTTATGAGGAAAATAGAGAGAGCTAGTAGAAGGAGTATAATCGCTGTCGTAAATGCCCTAGAGGAGTATGCCATTCTATTTCCCTTTATCAATTAGCTTTAATTTTAAAATTTTACTGGAATGAAAATTAATGTTTCGCTTTTTCAATTTCAATAACGTCAACCCCATATACGACAGGGTTGCGAAAACATTTGCTCAGCACTTGAGTTCTGAAATATGCTTCAACAGAAACTATCCAAATCATTTTAGTCGAGTTTTCTGCTTCCCTTATGGCTTGAATGCCATTGGGCATATAGATACTATACATAACCATGAGAAAAACTGTTTCACCTATTATCTCCCTCGACGTATATACAGAATTTACCCCTAAGATGTAGTTGTTGACAGCCACAGTATATTTTATGAGATAGAGTGTGAACGTCACATTTACTGGATTAGTTATGTTCAAGGTGATCACTACTCTGACAAAACTATCGTTGAGCCATGTATAGTTCAAGCTTTTAACTTTGATCGTTGTATCGTGTACTGCTTCAAATTCTTTGACGTAGAGGTCATAAGGTGAGAATAAACAAACTATTGAAATCACATCGACGATCAGAATGATTATAAGAGATGAACAGATTTTAAATAGACTTCTATCCATGGACACCGCCTATCAACTCTTCCATTCGTCTTTTATCAACTAACAGACGTTTAAGCTCAGATTCAAGATCTCGTTTTTCTCGTAGAATACTGGATATCTCCTCATCTACTATAGATGATGTAGCTGGATCAGCTTCTTTTAGCCTCTTGAGCCTCTCCACGGCAGCATCAAGAGCAGCAATTCTCGCACGCAAGCCTTCAATGGTATCTTCTAGTGAGGAGATCTTCGCTGAAATCTGTGTTTCAAGCATTTCTAGCTCACTCATATACTCGTCAATAATGTTATTTGCCAGTTGGCGATCAATTAATCCTTTGTCTCTATGCTCACTTATCACCCTTATTATCGTCAGGAGCTTCTCTCTCTTCACGACAAGCTCTATATCTTCTTCAGCTACCTCCAAACCAAGTATCTTAGCAACTTTTCCAACGGTTAAACCTTGGATAAGCGTGTTTACAACTATCACAAGGAATGTTATGTTTATCACCAGCTGCATCCATTCTCCAGCGGCATATGCGAATGCCAGTAGGACAGCGGATGTTGAAAGATTTATTCTAGCCCAAGATATGAAGAAGCTCTCTCTTGGACTTATTCCGAAACCTTCTGTGGTTAGAAGAGTTGAGAGAGGTTTAGCGATGAAGAGAACTATTGCACCAACCAATAGCCCTAAGAGCCCTACATCCATGAGAAGGTCAATATCAACTGAAAGTCCTAGGAAAATGAAAACTATAGCCTCTAGGAAGAATATGATGTTTCTCCAGAATGTTAGAAGCATTCTCCTGTTCTTTGCACTTATAACGGGGAGATATTTTGAAAAGTACTTTGAATTTGCCATTATAATCCCTGCGAAAATCGCAGCCATTGGTCCGCTAGCATCCGTTAATTCAGCTAAACCGAATGTCAACGCTAGAGCAGCTAAAGATGCTATTTGAAGCTCAACTTCCCTCTTGAAGACGTAAACCATTAAGTAGCTGAAAATGTATGCAATTAGAACTCCTATAGCGATTCCTCCAACAGGCATCCATACAGCTTTGATCACTAATGCCTCAAGGCTAACTGTTTCAGCCGTGAGCATTAGGGTTAACAGGGTTGCAAGTATTGTAACTATAACGTCATCTATTGCAGCAGCGTTCATTATAACATCCTTTATGTACTTTCTAACTCGTGTACGCTCAAGTATAATGAAAGTACTTGCTGGATCAGTTGGAGCGATCATAACTCCAATGAATAGTGCTATCATGAATGGAATTTCCATTCCAAGGAGAGGCAATCCAATGTACATTAGAACACCTGTGAAAATTACTGTGAGGAGAACAGAAACTGTTCCAAGCATTAAAGCCAGCTTAGCCACCCTTTTCAAATCTCCAAGCTCTGTTTCTAGGCCGCTTAGAAACAGAACGGAGACCAGCATGATGAACAGTATTCCAGAATTTATAAAGAGATTGGCAAATTCTATGAGCTCCGTTATCCCAAGTCTATCTACTATAAGTCTCATTAAAATGCCTATCAAAATTAGTGGAACTGTGGTAGGAATGTTAACGCTTTCAGCTATTTTAGCGGCTAAAAGGCCTATCAGGCTTATTACCAGTATTATTGTCATTAGGTAAAGTAGTGGAAACATGTTGCACCACAATTGCACACCAGCGGCGGTTATTTAAAGCGTTTAAATAATTTAAGACCCGAATAGATATTAAGGTGACTGACAAACTTTCGTGTACAGTCAAAGAGGTTTCACCGCGATAAAAGTTACATCTAGGTGAAAGGTGTAAAAATGTGTGGAATAGCTGGATACTTTGGGGAAAATTGGGAAAATATTCTGAGAAAAGCTTTGAACCTTATGAAGCATAGAGGAAGAGATTCTCTAAAAATCGAAAAAGTTGAGAAAGGTGGTATTGGATATCTTCTTCACTCAATTTCAGGATTTGTTCCTCAACCACTTATCGATGGTGATTTCTGGTTTGTTGGAAACCTTGAAATATACAACTGGAGAGATATAGCCGACAAATTTGGAATAGAGGCTGAAAATGATGCTGAACTCGCATTTGAACTTCTCATGAGAAAGGGGGTTTCGGCCTGCAGACTTTTTTCAGGGCAGTATGCTATAGCATTTTCAGATTCATCCAAAATTTACCTGATAAGAGATAGAGTTGGGATAGCTCCGCTCTTTTACTCTGTCAATCCGTTCTCCTTCGCCAGTGAAAGAAAGGCTTTTCCAAAGCTTAGAGAGCTTCACCCAAGATATAGCTTAATATTCGAGGATGGAGAGATAGAAACGCTTTACAGGGGGTTCTTCACTGGTAGGAAAGTTAAGGATCCGGTAAAGGAGCTAGATCGCGCCTTAAGGGAGGCCGTAAGAAGGAGAATATGGGATGAGCAGTGGCTTCTTTTTTCGGGAGGAGTTGATTCTGCACTTCTGGCAAGTTATTTAATTGAGGAAGGAGCTAACTTTAAAGCCATAGTTGTTGGACTTGAGAGAAGCCCTGACATTGTGAGAGCTGAGAAAGTGGCAAGAGAGATGAATATCAAGTTAGAGAAAATTGTCTTGAAAAGGGAAACAATCCTAAAAAGGGTTGGGAAAATTTGTAAGCTTATAGAAAGCTCTGATCCCGTGAAAGTGGAGGCTTCACTTGTAACTTATTTTGCATCCCTTAATTGCCCTAAGGTTGCTTTTTCAGGGATTGGAGCAGATGAAATCTTTGGCGGACAGGCGAGAATGCATAGGTCTAGAACCCTAGAGTGTATCTGGGCTTTAAGGAACATTTATGAGAGAAGTACTTACACAAACAATGTATGTGGTTTTGCTGGAGGGACTGAGCTTAGATTCCCATACCTTGACGAAAAAGTTATTGAGATCTCGATAGGACTCGACGATTCCTGGAAGGAAGATAAGAAAATACTTAGGGAATTGGCTAAAATACGTGGAATAAAGGGTTATCTAGAACATAGGAAGGCTCCTCAACATGGATCAGGGATCTCGACAATTATTCCAAAGCCTAAGCCAGAGTATCTCTCGAAGTTCTGGCCTAAAAACATTAAACTAGGAGCATTAATCAGTGGAGGAAAGGATTCATGGTATGCACTTCACATAATGCACAGGCTAAACTATGAGATTGCATGTATAATCTCGATACTTCCAAGAAAGGAGAGCATGCTATTTCACGTGCCAATGGTTGAGATGGTTCGTGAGCAAGCTAAAGCTGCAGGTATACCCTTGATAATGAAAAAGGCTGGAGAAAATGAGGAAGAAATTCTGAGAAAGGTTATCGAGGAGGCCGTCAACAAGTTTTCAATCGAGGGGGTTGTTTCAGGAGCAATAAGCTCACAGTATCAGCGGAAGAGATTCGAGGATGCATGTGAGAAAACTGGTGTAGCAAGTTTTTCACCGCTTTGGGGAGTAGATCAAAAAACTTATCTTAGAAAGGTTTGCAGGGAGCTGAAGTTTATAATAGTAGAGGTGGCCGCTGAAGGCCTTGAAAGAGAGTGGGTTGGAAAAGAGATTGGCCCCTCTGAAGCTGAAAGCCTGATTACATTATCTAAGAAATATGGGTTCAATCCAGCTGGCGAGGGAGGAGAATATGAAACTTTCGTTATTGATGCACCTCTTTTCTCAAAGCCTATAAGACTTGAATTAGAGAAAATTTAGCCTTAGGGCATTACCTTATAACTTGAATCTATCCTATAAAATAATATAGTAGATGTGGAGGACAAATACGTGGACTGGGAGGATATCGTTAAACGGCTATCCTCAAGCATTGAGGGCTATGTTGGATACGACAAACCAGATGAAAGGGCAATCTCGGACAGGGCGCTAAGAAGTTTTTCGATAGCCAGACTCGAAGAAGCTAGAAAGTTGCTCGATGAAGTTGGCAGAATCTTAACGGATCAAGGATTTCTCGATACTGGTAGGAGAATGTTTGATCTTAGGGACAGGGTGAAGGATCTAATAAACACTCTCGGAAGCGAGGAACATCTTAAAAACAAATTTTTCAAAAAGAGAAAGATTTCAGAAGAAGTTGTATCGGAGGTAGTTTACCTAGATAATAAAATTGTGAAAGATGTGAATGAACTCACATTTACTATTGACAAGCTCTATGCTGAAATTGAGGGAGGGGCGGTTAGAGGGCTTGGAGTGTACATATTCAACATAAGCAAGATCATTGAGAGGATTAAGGAAAATATAGGTAAGAGATCTGAGAGAATTGTTTTAAGATAGGACCTCCTGCATCACTCCCATTATACCTTTTCTTATGAACATTATAGCCATAGCTGCAATTATTAAACCCATTATTCTGACCACAGCCTTCGTTCCAACGCTGCCTATTGTTGAAAACAGTTTCTCAGAGTATACCATCAGTAGCCATGCTATGAGAATGTTCGTGACTATTGAAAATACACACATCAGCGGCGTGAATGGAGGATGCATCAAGTACATAACGGTTAATATGCTTCCTGGGCCAGCATATAAAGGCGTTGCTAGTGGAACTATTGCAAGGTCAGTGCTTGAGAGTCTCCTTGTTCTAGGTGTTTCACCAGTTAGGTTATCAAGTGCAACCAGTAGGAGTATTATTCCACCAGCTATCTCGAAGTCATAAATAGTTATTCCAAAGAATTCGAAGATGTACCATCCAAGAAAAGCGAATATGAAGAGTATTGAAGCTGCCGTTATCGCGGATTTCTTCGCAATATCTCTTCTTTCTTTCGCGCTACGATCCGAAGTTAGTGCATAGAATATTGGTGCATTTCCAACAGCGTCAAGTATCACAAACAACATAGCAAATGCTTGAATGAAGAGATACAGTGACATTATTATCACCTTTTGCGCTTGAAGACTGTGTAAATTAACGCTACGATCGCTGCGATAGACGCTACTATAATAATCTCAGTTAGAGGTAGCTTAAATAGTGTTATATCATATGTGATAACATCTGTTTCAGCAACATTTCCAACGACATCTACCGCTATTACCTTGAACATTCCCTGCTTGAGTTTTAATGCAGGTATAGTACCAGTAAAGGTTTCATTCCCCATGCTGTGCATCGTAACATTGATCCATGCAGAACCGTTAAAATAGCTTAGAATAACTTCTTTAATTCCCCCACCATCGTCAACTACTAC
>DRAE01000001.1 GCA_011041895.1 Candidatus Bathyarchaeota archaeon | reverse complement strand
ATTACTGAATTTTACGCCAGTAAAGGCAATAGAGCAGCTTGAAGACTTTACACATGGCCCAAGAATTGACAAAATAATATTCAAGATCTATACAGACCCAGAAGCAGAGTACATGGCACTCAAGAGTGGAGAAATTGATATGGTTGACTGGCCACTGCCTTCAGAGAAGGTTGAGGATGCATTAAGTGATCCAAACCTAGAAGTAACCGAGACTGGAGACCTTGGATTCTTCTACATTGGAATAAACTGCAAGAGGTGGCCACTATCAGATTACAGGTTCAGGCAGGCTCTAGCACATCTAGTCGACAAGGACAAGGTTGTAAACGAGTATCTAAGAGGCTACGGTAATAGACTGGACAGTGTGGTGTCGCCAAACTATGGAGTATGGCACAATCCAAACGTTACAAAGTATGACTTCAATCCACAGGCAGCAAAAGAGATCCTAGAAGAGGCAGGCTATGTGTACAATGAGGATGAAGGTAAATGGTATTATGTAAACGAGACAGGCCAATATGAGCTACCTGAGATAGTTATTTTGGGAAGATCTGACGACCCATACAGGAAGCAGCTTGCACTGGACTTCGCTGATGCTTGTCAGTCGATCGGTTTGCCAATAAGAGCTGAAATCGTTGACAGAAGCGTCATAGCGGTAAAAGTCTATGGAGAGCTAGACTACTGGATGTTCACTGGAGGATGGAGTTTAGGAACAGATGTCGACTGGCTATGGTTCTTCTTCAACTCAAAAGCTCCAAAATGGGCAAACCATGTACAGTTTGAAGATCCAGAATGTGACTACTGGACTGACAAGTTAATGGAGGCTCCAACCTTCGAGGAAGTATTGGAGGCATGCTGGAAGGTCCAGGAGATAGTTGCCGAGAAGTGCCCATACATTCCCGTGTATCAGTGCGCTCTAATTCATGCATATAGAAAGGGATGGACTGGAATAGTTCCAATGGTTGGATCAGGTATACTAACCGGATACACTCTTCTAAACATTCACCCAGAGGGGCAGGAGTTCGGTGGAACCCTCAAAATTGGAATGAAGTCAGATATTCAGACACTAAACCCAATCACAGCTGAGTGGTACTGGGACTGGCTAGTTCTAGGTCCATTATATGACTCGTTGATAGCAATTAACCCGTACACACTGGAGGATCTACCATGGATGTGCAAGAGCTTTACAACTGAGACATGGGAGGAAGGGTTAAAGTTAACATTTGACCTGTATGAGAATATTACATGGCATGACGGAAGGCCATTAACTGGAGAGGACGTCAAGTTCACGCTGCTATGGTTGCAGGAGATTGAGGCTCCAAGGTACATTGACTATGTAAGAAACGTTGTAAAGGTGGAACTTGAGGGAGCTTACAAAGTAATCGTATACTTGAATACATCAAGCTACTTTGCCCTACACTGGATAGGTGGTATACCAATATTCCCCAAGCATATATGGGAGAATGTACAAGATTGGGAGCACTTTGAGCCGGAGAAGCATGGAGCACTAATTGGATCAGGTGCATTCATATTCAAGGAGTACAGACCGGGAGAGTATGCAGTTCTACTGGCAAATACCAGATACTTTAGAGTTCCAGAAGGCAGACCTCCAATACCAACAACCACAATAAGATGTCCAAAGGGAGAATCAAAGGATGTAACCATCGAAGTCACACATGAGGCTCACACGGTAGAGAATGCATCGGTAGCTGTAGTCCTAAGATCCGAGAACGGTACCACTATCAGGGAATACATGGCTACATATAATGCAACATTAGGAAAATACGTTGTAACAATTAACACTGGAGCACTAGGGTTAGACGTCGGAACATACTACCTTTACATAACGATAACATACACGATTGGAGATAATACATACGTTATAAACGACATATACCTCTTCGAAGTATATTCTCCGGCGCCTCCAGGACCAAGCCCATTAACAATAGCAGCTGTAGTCATAGTTATAATAATCATAATTGCAGCAATAGCCTACCTCTACAAGAAGAAGCCAGTAGAGGAAGCCGAAGAATAGGTAAACTTATTTTTTCCTCCCCTTTTTATTTTAAATTAACATGGGGTTTAAAGAGTACATCATACGTAGAACCATTTATAGCATCGCTGTCCTCTTTATAGTCATCGTCCTAAACTATGCAATATTCATGCTAATGCCTGGAGACCCCATAGAAATCATGGCCAGCGAAAGTTTTTTGAAGCCTGAGAAAGTGCGGCGCCTCTATGAACTGTATGGATTGGACAAGCCTCCCCACATACGATTTCTGTTATACATTAGAAACATGCTTATCTGGGAATTCGGCTACTCATATGCTCCTGGAAGCCCTCCAGTCATAGACGAAATGATGAAGCGGCTTCCAAACACTTTGCTCCTGATGCTCACTTCCACAGTGCTTTCAATCCTCTTAGCTATTGTGCTGGGTGTGCTTGCAGCAGCTAAAAGAGGCGGCATTATAGACTCCGTGGCAGTTACTTCAAGCCTATTCTTAAATGCTCTCCCTTCATTCTGGATAGGTCTAATGATTCTACTGGTATTCGGCTACTATTTGGGATGGATTCCTCTGGGAGGAACGGTTTCAAGACCTCCTCCAACAGATCCTATTCAACAAGTCATAGACATAATGTGGCATTTAGCAGGCCCTCTCACCACGTTGACGCTGATAGGTTTTGGAGGTTTAGCGCTGATACTCAGGAACACGCTTCTAGATGTATTTACTGAAGATTACATTCTCACTGCCAAGGCTAAGGGGTTAAGTGAAAGGACCATTCTTTTCAAGCATGGCCTTAGAAATGCAATGCTTCCACTAATCACGGTCATAGCTCTAAACTTTGGATTCATACTTTCAGGAGCGGTCATAACTGAAACAGTGTTCTCATGGTATGGGCTTGGAAGATGGGTGTTCGAAGCTGTTATGAGAAGAGATTATCCAGTTCTGCAGGCAATGTTCTACTTCATTGCTTTGTGTGTAATAATTGCGAACTTCATCGCAGACATACTTTACGGCTTCCTAGATCCGAGAGTTAAGACAGGAGCGTAGATGCAGCCATGGAGAGAAAAATCTCAGTTAGAAGAGAGAGATTAAAGCTTCTAGCCAAGAAACTCAATGAATACTGGCTTCTGTATAAGAGAAACCGTAAGGGAATGCTTGGACTTGGGATACTGCTCTTCTTCATTGGAATGGCTATACTAGCTCCCTATCTTACACCATGGGATCCAGTTAATACAAGGGAATTAGCTGATCACAGAGCTAAACCTGAATGGATGATAGGTATAGAGGGGCATGGAAGCCTAAACATTGAACCAGTAAAAGACTCAGATTTTCTAAATCCCTCCAGCGTTGAAGAATGGATGATAAATGTAACTCCAAGTAATGCTGTTTCGATAGTGCATGACCCCAATGAAGGATATAGATTAACTGAAAAGGAAAGTCTTGGATGCATGCTTATTGAATACAATAGAGCTCTCAAGGGTAATGGTACCAAGACAATTACACTACTCATAGGCAAGAAATTCAATTACCCATACAACGATCCACCTGGAAGATTCGAGGCCACATTATATTGGAAACATGAGATAATTGGAAATGCAAGATGCAGATTTTCATTCTCAATAGTGACACCAAGTGGAGTTGAGTACGTTATATGGGAATCCAGCACATTTACTGTAAACGTTTCATGGAGGAAGCCAGACTATCCACTTGACGCATGGTCTCCTCAAGTAAAAAGAAGAATCCTCGGTACACTACTTGGTGAGGTTTGCAATGTAGTGTTCAATGAAACTGGAACCTACATGTTCTACCTTAAAATCACGATACTTGACGATGATCCAGATGGTTCAATTGTGAAGATATGGCTTGACAGATACTGGTTTAAAACCTATGGTAAAAACTGGGGTCTCTTGGGAACGGACATTTTTGGAAGAGATCTCTTCACTAGACTAGTTCATGGATCAAGAATATCACTGATAATAGGTATACTTGCAGCTATTCTAGCAGTTGGCCTCGGGGTACTTGTGGGAGTGGTTTCAGGATACTTTGGCGGCTTCATAGATGAGGCTCTGATGAGGTTTACAGACATCCTTCTAGTGCTTCCAGGTCTTCCACTTCTAATAGTTTTGACCGCTGTACTTGGACCAAACATTTGGAACGTTGTTTTACTAGTAGGTTTACTGGGTTGGATGGGAATCGCCCGTGTAGTGAGGTCACAGGTTTTAAGTTTAAAGGAGAGAAGCTTTGTAGAGGCTGCAAGGGCAGCTGGTGCAGATGACTTCTATATAATCTTAAAGCATATAATCCCACAAGTTGTCCCACTTGCATACGCCTACCTTGCACTGTCAATTCCATCAGCAATTCTAACTGAGGCAGCTCTAAGCTTCCTAGGTTTAGGCGACCCAACTGTTCCAACATGGGGTCAGATGCTCTACGATGCATGGTATAGTCAAAGCCTAGTGGATTGGTGGTGGGTGGTTCCACCAGGAATATGCATAGGCCTAATCTCACTGGCATTCGTTCTCATAGGATATGCCCTAGACGAAATCCTGAATCCAAGGCTTAGGAGGAGGTAAATTGGCTCTACTTGAAGTTGACTCACTTAAAGTATACTTCAGCACCATCAGAGGCTATGTCAGAGCAGTAGATGGAGTCTCGTTTGAAATCGGAAAAGGTGAAGCCTTCGGACTGGCAGGCGAGTCTGGTTGCGGAAAGACCACTACAGCTCTCTCAATACTAAGGCTTCTCCCATCAAACGGCGAAATAAAGGGTGGAAAAATACTTTTTGATGGAATGGACATCGTTAAACTGGACGAGGAAACTCTTAGAAAAGAGATAAGGTGGAAGCGCATCTCAATAGTTTTTCAGGGTGCAATGAATGCTTTAAATCCAGTGTTCACGATAGGTGATCAGATAGTGGAGGCCATTCTAGCACATGAGAATGTTACAAAGGCTAAGGCACTTTCTCGCACAAAAAAGCTTCTGAAGCTTGTAGGTTTAAGCCCAATGCTTGTTAAAAGATATCCACATGAGCTAAGCGGTGGAATGAAGCAAAGGGTAATGATAGCTATGGCTCTCGCATGCAACCCCGATCTCGTCATAGCGGATGAACCAACTACAGCCCTAGACGTCATAGTTCAAGCTCAAATTCTAAATCTCCTAAAGGATCTGAGAAAGAAATTGAATCTCTCAGTAATCCTAATTTCACATGATCTCTCTATAATAGCCGAGTTATGTGACAAGGTAGCAATAATGTACGCTGGAAAAATAGTTGAAATAGGAACAGTGTATCAAATATTCAAGAATCCAAAGCATCCATATACTAGAGGGCTGATACAGTCATTTCCAAATATAAGAGCTCCCAAGTCTGAGTTTAAATCGATTCCCGGAGCGCCGCCAAATCTTCTACATCCTCCACCTGGATGTAGATTCCATCCAAGATGTCCATACACTAAACAGATTTGCAGAGAGGAAGAACCTGAAATGGTGGAGGTCGAGCCCGGGCACTTTGTAGCTTGCCACTTTAGGGAGGTAATAGGGTAATGAAGACGCTTATAAAGGTCAGAAACTTAAGAAAACTCTTCCCTATCAAAAGAAGTCTATGGGATGTACTTCTTAGAAAACCTGAGCAGTTTGTCCATGCAGTTGATGGAATATCCTTTAACATTTTTAAAGGTGAAATATTTGGGCTGGTTGGGGAATCCGGGTGTGGAAAAACGACTACTGGAAGACTACTGCTGAGGCTCATAGAACCGACAGATGGTAAGGTTTTCTTCAAGGATGTCAACATATATGACATCGATCCAAAGGAGATGAAAAAGTATAGGAGAAAGATGCAGATAATATTCCAGGACCCCTATGAATCACTTAACCCTAGAATGACGATATTTGACATCGTATGTGAGCCTCTTATCCTTCACAAGGTAGGAAGCTCTGAAGAACGAATTGAAATAGTGAGTAAAACACTTGAAGATGTTGAGTTAACTCCTCCTGAGGAGTTCATGTTTCGTTACCCTCACGAGTTAAGTGGTGGACAACGCCAGAGAGTTGCCATTGCAAGAGCGATAGTCTTGAACCCGGAATTCATAGTAGCGGATGAACCTGTTTCAATGCTCGACGTGTCTATAAGAGCCGATATTCTAAATCTACTTATAAAGCTCAGAGACGAGTATGGGCTCTCAATACTGTTTATAACACATGACCTAGCAGTTGCTAGACATCTATGCCATAGGATAGCTGTGATGTATCTTGGAAAGATCGTTGAAATAGGGCCTGTAGACAAAATTGTATATAACCCACAGCATCCATATACGAAAGCTCTATTGGCAGCGGTTCCAGTACCTGATCCAACAGCTGAGGGGGTAAAAATACTTGTAAAGGGGGAAGTCCCACATGCGGTAAGCCCACCGCCGGGATGTAGATTCCATCCAAGATGTCCAATGGCGGAGGAAATATGCAGGAAAAAGGAGCCAAAGCTTAAAGAAGTAGAGCCAAATCACCTCGTTGCATGCCATATGGTGTGAAAATGCGGCAGAAATCAATTGAAAAGCTTAAATTAGCCTCCAAAACCATTGGATTCGCTCTTCTCTCCTCCATTGGAATATCCTCGACATGGATAATGACATTTATTAAAGCATGGCCATTTTCAGCGCTCATAATAGTGACAGT
Source organism: Candidatus Bathyarchaeota archaeon (assembly GCA_011041895.1). Lineage (GTDB taxonomy): Archaea > Thermoproteota > DRAE01 > DRAE01 > DRAE01 > DRAE01. The sequence continues at coordinate 4,513 of DRAE01000001.1, read as the reverse complement.
ATTTTTGAATATAATAACTGGTCTCATGCTGGCCAATATTAAGGCCAGCTTCGTACATGCGATCCTCACGGCAGTTTTTTCCATGACAATAGTAACATATTACCTGTCATATCCAGCATTCATCTTTCTCAAGTATGAGCTGCTAAAGAATCTCTTTGTTGAGGCAATCATCAACAGAAACATGGTGTATTTTCTAATTGTGATTCTTACGGGATTCCCGCCAGCGATTATTGGGGGCCTTCTGGGCAGAAGGTAAAATTTAACTTTAATCCTGTAAGAAGTAATATTATCTGACCCCCTACACCTTAGCAAGCGTAACAAGCAGAATCTGGTGAGAAGGATGATTACCGACCCATATATTGCAACAATTCCGTTATCGATATTCGCAGCCGTAGCACTATCACTGTACTTGATATGGTATATTTCAAAGAAACCCTCTGGAACAGAGAAGATGGTTCAAATTCACAGAGGCATTAGAGAGGGTGCTCTCGCATATCTGAAGAGACAGTACAAGGTCATTCTAACGATACTTGGAATACTTGGTATAATTCTATACTTTGCAATAGATTACACGCATAACAACATGACCCCCTTCGTGTCAGGATCATTTATACTTGGAACAATAGCATCCCTTCTCGCGGGATTTGTGTCCATGGACGCTGCTACTAGGGCAAATGTCAAGGTTGCAAACGCTGCACGTAAAAGTCAAAGTGAGCCCCTCAAGCTAGCCTTCTATGGTGGTCTAGTGTTGGGTCTAATGGTAGTGGCCATGAGCTTAGCTGGTGTAGCTGGATTATTCTTCCTCTACTGGTGGATGATAGGTGAAAAATGCGTTGAAAAAGTTCCAGAGCTTATAATGGGCTTTGGATTCGGTGCAAGCCTAGCTGCATTATTCGCTCAGCTTGGAGGAGGAATATATACAAAGGCTGCAGACGTTGGGGCAGACCTAGTTGGAAAAGTTGAAAAGGGAATCCCAGAAGATGATCCACGAAACCCCGCTACAATAGCTGACAATGTTGGAGACAACGTTGGAGACTGCGCAGGAAGAGGAGCGGATCTTTTTGAATCAATTTCAGCTGAGAACATTGGATCGATGATAATTGGAGCTGGGCTCTATGTTGCCCTTACAAAGGCTGGAGTGCAAGGAGTGTTTCCACTTTACTTCATACTATTCCCTGTCGTTGCAAGAGCAGTTGGACTCATAGCTACGATAATTGGAGCAGCTGCTGTAAGGCCAAGTGAGCCAAGCGACCCAAAGAAGCTCATAAATCCAATAGCCTCCCTGAGAAACGGCTTCATAGTCTCAACAATTCTAATCGCTATAGCCTTCTACTTCATAACAACTGGAATGCTTGGACCAGGCTCCATATACCTATACTATGCATCGATTGTTGGGCTAATAGCCGCACTGGTAATAGAGCTCATAACAGAGTACTACACAGGTGAAAGCCATAGACCTGTAAAAGATATCTACGAGGCCTCCAAAACAGGTCCAGCCACGAACATTCACATGGGTCTCTCAGTTGGAATGGAGGCTACAGCTCTACCAGTTGTAACCGTAAGTATAGCACTCATAATAGCATACTGGTTTGGAAGACTCTATGCGCAAACTGTTGGAATAGACCCACATGCCGGCGGGGTATATGGAACAGTTACCGCTACAATTGGAATGCTCTCACTTACTGGAATAATACTGGCAATGGATGGTTACGGGCCAATAGCTGACAACGCAGGTGGAATAATTGAGATGTCCGGTATAGAGGATGAAGTTGGGCCAACATCAGATGTTCTGGATGCAGCTGGAAACACTACAAAGGCGCTGGCAAAGGGATTCGCCATGGGAAGCGCTGCAATGGCTGCTCTACTACTGTTTCAAGCATACATTGATATAGTAGTGGCAGCTGGAGTAAAGGAGTTTATACTGGACCTAGCTAAGCCAAGCGTGATTGTAGGACTGCTTATAGGAGCAATGGTTCCATTCCTATTCTCAGCTCTAGCCATAAGAGCAGTTGGAAAAGCTTCCCATGACATGATAAATGAGGTTAGAAGACAGTTCAGAGAGCATCCAGAGATTCTCGAAGGTAAAATGCTTCCAGACTATGCCAGATGCGTTGACATAAGCACCAGAGCAGCTCAGAGAGAAATGATTCTGCCAAGCCTACTATCACTGCTAGCACCAATAGCCGTAGGCTTCCTACTAGGTCCAGCAGCTGCTGGAGCACTCCTTGTTGGGGTAACAGTCAGTGGAATAATGCTGGCATTTATGCTAAACACGGCTGGAGCGGCATGGGACAATGCAAAGAAGCTATTTGAAAGACTAGGTTTGAAAGGAACGGAGGCTCATAAGGCTGCAGTAATCGGAGACACTGTGGGAGATCCAGCAAAAGATACTGCTGGGCCAAGCATACATATACTGGTTAAGCTAGTAAACAATGTTGCAATAGTGTTCGGAGCGCTATTCGTATTGTATGCACTATATTTGATACCTTAATCTCTCAACCTCTCCATAAACTGGAAGAGCGACTAGTGAAGGCCAATAATATTGATTTAGCTAACAAAGTTAATTTACTTTGATTGCCATGAAGAATACACTCTTCATTTTACTTGCAACGGCCATAATGCTGATGAGCTTGACAATGGTTGTATCACATATTGAAAAAGATAACGCTCATCTTTCTCCTCCAATACTCATAGAGAGAACATCACTAAACGAAATGCTCGTAACAGTGAAAAAATTCCCAAAGGATCAAGAAACTTTAGAGCTGAACATCTTAATTCCAAAAAGTAAATATGTCACGGTAGCTATCAAGGAGCTAAAACTGATAAGCTCCAAAGCACACTCCTTGAAATGTTCTTTACCATCATGCTTCTATACATACTCTATAGTCAAGATTAGAGAGTATAAAATCCTCTCCATTAAATTACACTCTATAGCTTCACTGCATGGAAAAGTTGCCTCAGTAGATAGCATGTCACTTGTAATTAAGTGGAGAAATCCCATTTACAGCGTTGACGCAGTCAAATATTCTCCAATATTCGAGAATATAGTGAAGAATATAGTCTACAATCCCGAGAACCTATACGAGTTTTACATATTTCAAGGCGAGGAAGAGGAAAAAATTAACTACATCATCATAACCGATCAGAGCTTAAACGACACATGTGAAATCTTTATACAGCATAAAACCGTGAGAAAAAATGTTACAGCAAAAGTTTACACGGTTCAATTCATAAACTCAACAGTCGATGGATACGATCTGCCAGAGAGAATTAGAAACTTCATAAAGCAAAAATACAATGAAAGTGGAGTTGAATGGGTTCTCCTAATTGGAGATAACAGCACAGTTCCATTCAGATACGTTCTCTCCAATGAAAACCGTCTTCCAACAGACTACTATTACGCTGCTCTAGATGGAAACTGGGATGCCGATGGAGACCATATATATGGAGAACCTGGGGATGAAGTTGACTGGGGAGCAGATGTTTTTGTAGGGAGGATTCCATTCAATGATGTTAACCTCGTGAATGAAACGCTTAAAAACATAATTCTCTACGAGATGAAAACGAATCTTACACCATGGATGAAAAGAATACTCCTTGCAGGGGGTATACTAAGATACGAAAATGAAACTGGATCAAATCTTCCCAAACTCGACTCAGCTACGGTAAGCGACTTTATAGCAGACATTCTTCCAGAAGGCTTCTCCCATGTTAAAATGTATGAGGGAGAGGGATTGTCTCCCTCAGTATACCCATATAATATATCCCTATCATACTCCTCATTTAGCAATGAGTTTGCAAAGGGATACGCCTATATAAACATTATTGGAGTTGGAAGCGAGGACACCGTTTATAGAAAAGTTTGGGCATCAGATGATGGAGACAATGCTCCAGAAACCGATGAACTTAGTTTAATAGCGTTCGTAGATAATTCAACTCCTAAAAACAATCTTTATCATCAGTCAGTTATCTATTGTCTGGCATCTATGACATGTGCAGTCGATTTTTCAGTAAACTGCCTAGGAAGCTACATGATTAAAGGATATATGAATGGATCAGTGGCTTTCATAGGGCCAACAAGAAACATATGCTTCCCAGATGCATGGAACAAGCCTGGGGACGGCTATGCATTTGATCTAAACTTCCTGTTCTGGAAACTAGCGTTTTCAAGACCCCTAGAGGCTAGGAAGCCTGGTATGCTTCTCTACTACTCGAAGCTGGAATATGTGCTAAGTCTTGAAAACATCACTTTAAATGATAGAATCAACCTATACACGCTAATTCTGCTTGGAGATCCGGAGGCTTCGATTCCTATAGACGATGACGGTGAAGGCCCCCAAATATATGCTCCAGTATCAAGTGGAAACATATATGACAACGTATCCATGCCATACATGCTACAAATAAATGTAACTGATCCATCGGGAGTCTTCAATGTATGCTTCAGATATAAATATGGTGAGAATGGCACCTGGAGCTCATGGAAGCCCTATACTGAATGTAATGGAAGCAT
>DRAE01000067.1 GCA_011041895.1 Candidatus Bathyarchaeota archaeon | reverse complement strand
TTCAAGCACTACTATAGCTGAGCCTCTGACACTGGGCTTTACATGCTCGGCTAGGAAGCTGCTTATCACTGGTAGGCCGCCACCGCATCCAAAGCCTATTAGAAAACATAATGCTGCAAATAGGATGTTGCTTTCAATGCACAGCATTCCAATACAGCATAGAAGGGATGCAACCGAGAAAAAGGACATTGAGATCAACCATGCAAGCTTTCTACCATGTTTATCCGCTAGCATTCCAAGCATCAATGCTCCAAAGAACATTCCCGCTGGAACTGAGAATCTCAAGAGTCCCCCGATCAAGTTTGCTGGAGGATTTGCAAACGATATTGAGAGAACGGCCATAGCTATGAACGCCCATGAAATAAATGAGAGTATCAAGACAGATTTTGGTGCACCAAAACCCTTCATTTGGGTCACCTCATAATCCATGAGATACCTTAACTGTAATTAATCTTCGCAGAACTTCAAGGTTACCCATTACAGCGATGACTACAAGGGCTAGAAATGGCATGTTCAGCAGAGAGAATACAAAGATTATAAAGAGCCTAATCTCTCGTTCCATTGGAATCTTAATTGAAGGAGAGATATAGGGAACTCCATAAGATGCCAGATACTTGTCGCCTGAATAGGATATCATGAGCGACGCAAGTAGAGCAAGGAACTCAATTAACATGCATGAGCGAACTTGTCAAGAGATGCCACCGTTATACAGAGTATTATCATGGCATCAGCATATCTGTCAAGTATACCATCCAGCCATGCACCGTACTTAGTCTCCATAAACTTTAGTCTGGCAACATCCATCAAGTATACTTGAAATCTGAACTAGCAATCCTCCAATCAACGTATACATGTAATTCCCTAGGAGAAATAGCGTGGCTCCGAGTATGGCGATCGAGAATGATAGGATTGTCAATTGATTTGGAGTGACCTCCGTATATGCAAGGTATCTTGAAATTCTAAGTGAAATTCTTCTATTGAGGTTCCTTGATATAAAGCCATCGTAATAGACTTTTCTTGAGCCAATTCTTTTCACTTTAATTAGGGATCTGAGAAGTGTGCTTTCAATGGTGCTTAAGTTGCCGATTTCTAGTCTAGCAGAGTTAAACTCTACATCTGGAAGCTCATAGCGCTTAAGGTATTCATTTATGGCATTCATTAGGTTTTTACGCCTTAGCAGGAAATTGTAAAAACTCTCCTTGAAGAGATAGCCTATAGTAGCGCTATTACATTTCAGAATGCACTCTGAGAATCTAATATCCCTTTCAAGTGGAAGCACAGGGGCAACCAGGATTAAATAATGATCCGCTCTGGTAGGAGCAACTTTATCCTTCGCGAAGAACACTTTAAAGCCGTGTCTAACTGTTTTTATTTTTATGGAAAATATATAAAGCGGTTGTTGTGTAGTAAGTATTGTCCCGTATGTGGGGCTCAGAGGTTACCCCGAAAGTATTGGAGGTTCTGAGGGCTTCAACGCCCAATGAAGATCAATCTCTACGGGATCATCGCAATAGAAAGACAAAGAATTGGAATAAAACTCCAAAAAATTACTCCCCCGCAGGGAAACTCCTATCCTCTCAAGCGATCTGATGAACCTATGTTTAGCCTTCATGCTTATAATCTTTGAATCATATTCTGAAAAATCTCCTGCAACTGCTACCCGCAATTCACAACCTCCACTCAGCAAAACTTCAAGTAATATCTATAGCAAGGTTAAAAATCAACTGGTGAAATAATCTGTTAGCCCAAATCTCAAATAATGTGCGCAGGTAGATAACTCATTTCATTATTGTCGATAAAAGTGATAGGTTGAAGTTGAGAAAAGAGTGAAGTTAAATCTCTTCTGGACAGTTATATTTATTGGCGATATGGAAATAAATAAAATGAAAAAAGAAGCACAAACTCATGAATAATCTCCGTTGCTAGGGGTATATTAAACTCCTAGCTGGAATGAGTAGACATGAAAAAAAGAAGTTCCCAAAAGATTTTGCATCTACTTGATGACGCTGAAGACGAGCTCAAGCGTGAAAAATCACTTATAGTTCTAGATAGAATAGCAAATGATGGAAGCATAATAATAGTTGGTGATACTCACGGTGATAATGAATCAAGTAAACTAGTTCTAGAAAATGTGAATCTGAAAAAGGATGTTGCAATGTTTTTGGGGGACTATGTCGATAGAGGTGAAAGGGAGTTAGAGAACATAATCTATCTTCTAACTATGAAGCTACTTTACCCGGATAAGGTGTACCTGCTCAGGGGAAATCACGAGTCTCCTATAGTAAATGACAAGTACGGCTTTTTTATCTCACTTTCAAAATATTTCCCCCAGGATTGCATGCATTTATTCATTAGGTTTAATGAGATTTTCTCTCTTCTACCATATGGAGTCTTCATTGACGATTACATGCTACTACTGCTACATGGAGGTCTTACACGCAACATGGAGAAGGTTGAGGAGATAAAGAGGCTACCGCGTAAGGATCTTATACCAAGCAATAGAATGGCATTCGAGATCCTATGGAATGACCCTGAAGAGAATGTAAGAGGGTTTATAAAGTCAACGCGGGGAGAGAATACCTATTTCTTTGGAAGAGACATAGTTGAGAACTTCCTATCTGAGAACGATCTCAGCGGAATAATAAGAGAACATCAATACATCGGGGAAGGCTATAAATTTTCGATGGGAAGAGGAGACGTGAAAAATTATATGAGAAACTTTGAGGGTTACGTGTTGACACTATTTACATGCAGGTATCATAGTGTGAACCCCGCAGTAGCTGTGTTAAAGAATAGGGAAATCTCGATTAGATACTTGATGGAGGTCTGACCGTGGGAAAAGTTATGGCGTGTATCTCGGTCGGTGAAGTGATAAAGTGTAGCAATGGCACATACTATATAACCGATGTTTTAGGCGTTGGTGGAATGGGGGTAGTATTCCGCGGCAGGTGTTTATCTGGGGAACATGCTGACAAAGACGTAGTGATAAAAGTACCGAATTTCTTTATTGAGGGAAACCCTCCACACTACCTAGTAGAAAAGCTAAGAGATGAAACTGAGATATTGAAGAAACTTGATCATCCTAACATAGTGAGATATTATGACGAGTATACCATAGAATGTGACAAGCAAAAATGTAACGTTCCTAAAGATGCATGCCCTGGCAGAGTTTTTCAGAAGATTCCGTTATTGGTGATCGAGTATGTGAATGGAATAGAGCTTAGGGAGTACATAGAGAAGAAGGGGACACTAGACACTAAAACTGCCATAAAGTTTCTAATCAAGCTTCTAGACATGCTAGCCTACATGCATAGTAAAGGCATTGTTTGGAGAGACTTGAACCCGAGAAACATACTTGTAAACCCCAGCAATGTTCTAGAGTTTAAGGCCATTGACTTTGGAACAGCTAGACAATATCGGGAGAAAGGTGTAGTTAAAGCTACGAAAGTGGGATATCAAGGTTATACTTCACCAGAGCAGTTACTGGATGGAGCAGTAATTCCTCAATGTGACGTATACTCCGCTGGTTGCACACTGTTCTTCTTACTTACATCACGCGACCCTCTTCCCGGAGGATCCTTGATACCGCAAAACAATATCAAGCTCTATAATCCGTCCATAAGTGACGAGTTAGCTCGTATCATTAAAAAAGCCATGCATCCAGATGTTATGGAAAGATATCAAACAACGACGGAGTTCAAAGACGATCTTCAGAAGTTGTTAATAAGTATGGGAGCACGTTACATAAAGCCATATCTGGAATTCGGCAATAGGAAGATAGCTATAAAAGGAAAGTATGCGGTTATAGGTAGAATAGGGTTAGATGTATACCTGATACAGGATGATGGAAATAAAGTTTATATAACAAGTGAGAACACTGCACAGGGGCCATTTGTATCGAGGTATGATCCCCAGTTAGGGAAGATGGGGCAAGTAGAGTTAATGGAACAGGATGGACAATGGTATATTGTTAGGAGAGGTACAAATACCTCTGCTATCCGAAGAAGTAACCAGCGCATTGTACTGCATCAAGTTGGAGCACAAGTCGAATTAAAGAATGGTGACGTGATTGAGCTTGTATACAGTCTGCGTAGGGGGCCATATATCCCACTTACATTTAGGACACAGTAGTATAGTGTATATCTATCTGTGCACTCTATAAGCCATATCCATGCCTAATGTGTTAAAGCAGTAACCTAGATTTCCATGCTTGTCTAGGGCTATTACACCAGCAGTGTTTCTACCGAATCTAAGCGTTAGCTCCTCAAGTGCTTTCTCACAAGCTTTTTGGGGGAGAAGCCCGTTCTCAATCATGGAAACTATCCGAAAGGAAAGGCAGAACTTCATGATAGCTTCTCCAAGGCCAGTTGCTACAGCTGCTCCCATGTTGGTTGCATATATTCCAGCTCCGATGATCGGTGTATCCCCTACTCTTCCAGGGAGCTTTAGCACAAATCCTCCCGTGGATGTCCCGGCTGCAATGTTTCTATTCTTGTCTAGGGCAATTGCGCCAACCGTTCCAGGCTCTTTGACGTACAGCTTTGCAACTTCAAGGTTTTCCCTGTAGAAGTCCAGTTTTCCCTCAAGCCACTCTTTGAAATACTTTTTCAGCTGCTTGACCCTGTAATCTGTGCGTGGATCATATTCCTCAAAACCCATTTTACGTGCGAAGAGAGTTGCACCTTCACCTACCAATAGTACATGCGACGTTTTCTCCATAACCTTCCTTGCAACGGAGATTGGATTTTTAACGTTTCTAATGCATGCAACGGCTCCAGCCTTTAAAGTTGAACCGTCCATTATGGCAGCATCCATTTCAATTTCAGATGTTAGTGTAAGAGCTGAGCCTGTTCCAGCGTTAAACAATGAAGAATCTTCTAGAACCTTGACTGCTTCCTCAACGGCATCTAGGGCATGGCCTCCCTTAGCCAGAACCTCTGCTCCAGTTTCACATGATTTCCTGAGAACCTTCTCTCTTTGCTCTTGTATGTCTTTGGGTATCTTTCTAACTCCTGCGCCTCCATGAACTATGATGGCGTACATTGCTGATAATCTAACGACATTGTTGTAGAAATATTTAATATTTTTATGGGAAGCTGTCCTTGATGCCAAGCTTGTAAGCTATGAAGTTTGCTGTGATATGTGCAATAAATGTGACTGCTAGAAATATCAATATGTATTGTAGGGGAATAGGCGTCACTAGGCTGGCTAGCAGGAGAGCAAATATTATGAAGTCGAGCTGGTCGAGTGGAATACATGGAGCCCCTCTTTCTAGTCCCAGTCTTCTCTTTATGAATGAGCCTATCACATCCCCAAGTATTGCCCCAAGAGAGAGAAGAAATCCTCTCAGCAGAAACGCTGAAAAGGAGGTTGCCGCTATAAGATCGGGTATATAGCATATTATAGTGGTGGAGATGCCCTCTCTAACAGCAGTCTTAAGCGCAAAGGATAGGATAAAGCCTCTGAATGGAAGTTGAACTATGGCTGCAAGAAAACCAACCATTGTTCCTCCGATAAAGCCTCCAATAGTTTTTCCGTCGCCTAGGATTCTTCTGCCATCAATGAAAACCTTATAGTTATCAATTGGTCTCGAGTTTTTACCTAGTATAACTGCAAGTCCATTGGTTGCATATGCCGGCGTACTATACCAGAGCATTAGCAGTATTATAGCCGCTAGATCTTTTGCAGTCACCATTTTAGATTACCTATTGCATGTGCTACTTTTGCCGTTTCAAGCGTCTCTTTAACGTCATGGGTTCTTATAATGGTCGCCCCATTATATACGGCTATTGCAACTGCTGCAAGGGAACCATATAGTCTCTTCTCAGGCGGAACTCCTCCAAGGACATTTCCTATGAAGAATTTCCGCGATGGAGAAACACATATTGGCTTTCTAAAGACCTTAAGTGCATCGAGATGCCTTAATATATGAAGATCGCATCTAGGATCTTTTCCGAAGCCAATTCCAGGGTCTATAGCGATCTTATCCTCTGAAACTCCTGCTTTAACTGCTATTTCAACGCTTTCCATTAAGGCCTTCATCACTTCATCGATTGTATAGCAGTCTCCAGGCTTTCTTTTACAAGCCATCAAAATACAGTGAGCGTCAAATTCTGCAACCACCTTAGCTACTCTATTATCGCTTTTGAAGCCGCTAACGTCATTTATGATCTGGGCACCCATTGAAAGAGCTTTCTCAGCTACTCGTGCTCTCTGAGTGTCAACTGATACGACAGCATTCGGGAAATAGTTAAATACCAACTTTAACGCATTCTTCACTCTCTTCAATTCTTCCTCTTCACTTACGACAGGACGATCACCATATATCTTGGGAGGGGCAGTTGAAACAGCTCCAATATCAAGGATGTCAGCTCCATTATCCAGAGACGACTTAACTGCTTCAACTATTTGAGGCGGCATCTTCTTTATAGATGGCTTGTAAAACGAGCGGGGATCTAAGTTAATAATTGCCATTATCGTTAATCTTCGTCTGCTAAAGATTCTGTGCATTTCGAACAAACTTAGCGAGAATAGAATTTAACTGTGAAAACGTGACTCCGGCTACTACTAATCATGATGTCTTTCACCCTTACTGACATCATAGTTCAGTGGAGGACGAAACCTTCATCATCCAATAAAGAAAGTACAACTAGACCTATAATTAAGTTGGGGTTTGTTAAAAACTCTGATATCTCTAGGGTTCATGACACGTCATTTGAACTATAGCGATAGCAACTTCATGTGACTTACAATGCACTTTTGTCATTTTCAGATAATTCTTCATAGACATTAGTCGGAGGAAACAGCCCAATGATATTGGGGCGGTGATTTGGGTTTAGCGCCTTTCCATATTATTGGTATGAAGGTGATATTGATGATCAGTATTTCAATGATTAATAAAAGCTCCGTTGGTGACAGTTGTAGCAGTGTATTACCTATTTTAACGGATAGAATCTGCGGCAACACAACTGTCAATCGCTTAGGACGATCTATAGCTAGTACAATCTGTTTCTCGAATCGCCCATATCTAATGGTTACAATGTAAGCACCCTTTGCCAATAATGTACTGGCCATGCCTCCCAAGGTGGTCTTAAGGATAACCAGGCTACCATTTGGGAAACTCACTGATACTGTTGCATCATCTATGTCCACTCCAAAGAAGTCCTTTACATGCACAGTTAATTTGAAAAGTGGACACCATATTGTATCGGCTTGATCTTCTCTTGTCAACATTATTGCGTCGCATACAAGAATGGCTCTCATCCAATGAACTTCAATGATGTATTGTGTCGATGGGATGTTCTCTAGATACAATCTTCCTGTTTCATCTGTGGTTAGAGAGATGAAATGGCTACCATTGAGTAACTTTATTACAACCTTCATTCCTGGGATAGATTCACCATTGGCATCCACTACATTGAGGCACCAATCATAGACTGCTGCTTTGATGCTAATCGAGCTAACCTCTGGGATTGATACTTGAGTTCTCCCAACGAGAATTCCTAAATAGAATACTTTTACGTCATAGTCTCCAGCTGAGGAAATAAAGGCCTTAAACATCCCAGAGGCATCCGTATACGCGCTACTGTAAGCGTTTCCATTTCTCTCAAGGACCACTAGTGCATCTGAAATGCTCTCTCCATCTCCATCATAAACGTTTACTAGAAGCACGGCATACACTTTAAATCTCATGATCTGTGACTCTGTTGAAAGCCTGTCATTTTCCCTATCATTATCGTTGTCATATACCACGATTTTAAACACTAGATCTGAAAATGATGGAAATGGTCCAAGTTCCTCTGTCATAAACGTTTTACTATCTACCTGCTCGAGGTGTAGGGTGTAGCATGATGAATATAGTTCACCATCCCAATCATAGAATAGGATAACTTCAGAAATGCCAGAGTTATCTTCTGCTTCAACCTTTATTCTAATTTTCTCCGTTGAGTCAATCATTGAGTCGTTATTCTCATCCAATACTGTGATATCAAATATTTCAGGAGGTTGTGAATCGTCATCTTGTACACCCTCAGCAATGTATACTTGACTTATAATTGTAGCTCTGTCATCCTCATGATCACAGTCATTATCCATCGCCTTAACCTGCCAATATATCTTCTCGCCAACATGACTTTCCCAGATAAATCTAGGAATGCAGAAGTAGTATGCATCGCCAACTTTATATGAATAAGGTTGCCAATCAGACCACATTCCATTTTCAAACTTATACTTGAACCAGACATTGTATACTCCGGATGGGTCTTCCACCGTAACCCAAAGACGGTAATCATCATTTATATTGTCATAGAAGTTGACATCTGACCCTGCATTAGACAAGCTTGGAGGTTCTTCATCGTCGTCGCATAGGTGAAGTTCAGGGTCTCCTAGGAGGATGAAAGAGAAAAGATCGATTCTATCACAATAATTGCCTGCACCATGATACAGGTAATACTGGAACAATGCTTCATACAGGCATTCTCCAGGCTTCCTTATCTCAATGTGCCGCTCAAACATGGCTTTCCAAAAGAGGCACATTAAATCTTGAATACAACCGTCTCCTAATGACTCCCACCCAGGTACATAGCAACATGACCTTGTCGCACCTACGTATGCTATTGCACCCCTATATGAGAGCTTTGTAAGATATTCTCCTAGGCAATCATCGGAATAATCTACGCAAGCTGTGAGACACGTTGCGACGAACGCTATCGAGAAATGACCGTAGTTTGTAACCTGAAAGCGAGTATCTAGGAAGGATATATAGGAGATCTCTCCCTTCTCGTGGCTTGGAGTACAGTCACCATCATCCCATGCCCATATTTTCCTATACGTGCTGTTATACCATCCGTGACTTATGACGCTAACCCAAGCGAAACCCTGCGAAAAGTAATGCTCTAGGCTTTCGTAAGTTAGGGCATCCTCGCAGGGGTACTGAGAGGGGGAAAGCCCTTCTTTCTCGTATAATCTGATGTATGTGTATTCTTTTGGCAGACATTTGTCTATTATATACTCTGATACGGTAGCACCATCTGTCTTAGGGAAATTACGGTACTCGTTCTTATAGCATAGGATAGTGCTCGCAAAGAGCATCCTTCTAGTCCAGTATTCATCTGATCTAGGCACAGTATTTTCATAAGTTACTATCTTATCTATCAAGATATTTAGCTCATCTGGCGAATGTACAGGTAATCTTCCAACAAATACATCTGCAGCCCAATCAACGTTATCTTCAAACTCTCCATAGACTCTATCGTTATCGGAATCCCAATTACCTGTCAGATCCGCGTAATAATAATCCGTTGGAATATCGCCAAAGTAAGGATAGGGTTCTGGATTGTATACTTTTCTTATTGGAACTACGTCCCAGTCTCCTACCAATAGCACCCACTCTGTTCCAAGATTATTGTAGCAATATTTCAAAAAGTTCCTTATTTTTTCCTGGGAATCTCGCCCATGGTAATTGTGGTAAATGTAATCAAGTGTATATATTTGAGCTGTTAAACCTTTCTCAATCTTGTGATCTTTAAGCCTCTCAACGGTAGAGGCTAACGTGTTCGATGTTATTATAACATATTTGACCTCGCTACTTTTTGTGTTTATATCGCTTGAAGAAAAGATGTATGTTCTGAGCATGTTCTTGTTAACACAGGTTTTCTCCACGATTCTTTCGAATGCTTTGGAGTATAGGTGCCTTGGAAACACTTTGCTCTTGGCGCCTATAAACCTAATTTGCAAAGTTATCTCGTTTAGTATAGTGAGCTTTCGGGTAGCTTCAGAGTAAACTACGGGGAATAGAGATATCCTTAAGATTTTATATACTCTCATCTGCATAACTCTTCCAATGGTAACATGATTTGAAGGCATGATAAGAGGAACCTTTTCCTGTAGCATATGCTGACCATTTAATATAGGAATTCTCTCGATAGTGTACTCTCCCACCAATGTCCTTGCTCTTAGATTTAGGATTTTACACTCTATCTTGTAATATATTGGAGGAAGTAAGACCGCAGCGCTAAAGTAGGGAATCATATATCCCCTGTAGGTTTCAACATTACAATCCTCTAACTCGATAACACAGCTACCGTTCCTGGACAATATTTCAGGTGTGCTTGGAGTGAATTTCAGAATCACACTATCATTGCATGACGTGACTAAAAGTGAACCGTAACGATATATTTCAACATCTTCTGGTAAAGCATTGCAGTATACTCCCGGTTTCAGTATGATTGCCATTACAAGAAAACATGTGACCAATATCATGAAATTTCTAGCATTAAACACAGGCCATCACCTTACCTCGATTAATCCGGATTCTATCCAGTAATAAGGTTCACGATTCTCGAAATAAATGTTATATGAGATGGGCTGAAACCTTAGATTATAGCTTTCCGCATCAAATTATGGCTTTTTTTATACCTCTCAATTCTATCACGTATGCTGAAGCTGTATGTCTATCTAAACCATATTTTCTCATTATCTCATCATGTTCTTTGGAGCTGGTTGTTCCTTTCGGATTTATAAGTAGTGCTTTGAACTCATAAACTTGTAAATTTTTATGTAGTATATAGTCTTGGAGTAGGGGTGAACTCGATGATCTAGGTGAGGGGGACTTTTGATGAATCTCCTCTTCGCTGAGGGGAGCTACGGCTCCCGTAGGCGGGGAGGAGAGGATAAAGAGCCGTGATGAACCAAACCGTGTCCGATACAGTTCGATACAAACTGATAGATGAAGACACGGTTTAGGTGAACGGTTGCATATAACCGGAGGTTAGCACGCTGAAAGTTTCATTTAGGCAATTGTGTTAGTATTTTTAGGTGGTGATGGTGAAGGTTACATGGCTTGGACATGCATTCTTTAGAATAGATAGTGAAAAAGCCAGTGTTCTCATCGATCCATTTGTGAGCGGGAACCCAATATGCCCAGTCAAAGTAGATGATCTCAAGGGGATCACTGCAATCGTTGTAACGCATTATCATGGAGACCATTATGGAGACTGCGTGGAAATCGCTAAGAGAAATGATGCCCCTATAATAGCGATTCATGAGATCGCTGTGCATGCTTCAAAGGAGGGAGCTAAGTCAGAGAGCACGAACTACTATGGAAAAGTTGAGGTTGGCGACGTCATAGTTCACTTGGTTCCAGCATGGCATTCAAGTGAAATAGGTTCTCCGGCGGGAGCTATAGTTAAGATCGATGGGAAAACCATATATCATGCAGGTGACACTGGGCTGTTCTATGACATGAAGCTCATAGGAGAGATCTTTAAGCCTGACCTAATGATGGTTCCAATTGGTGGAAGATGGAACATGAATCCAGAGCTTGCAGCTATTGCAGTAAGCTATGTGAAGCCT
>DRAE01000065.1 GCA_011041895.1 Candidatus Bathyarchaeota archaeon | reverse complement strand
TACCGTAGAGAAGGCATTCAAAATAGGTGTAACTATAGCCAAATTCTTCGAAAAGTCTCCAATTGTGATGTGCAGGGATCACAGGAGAGAATCATATCCAGTATATGAAGCTGTCAAAGCTGGAATCACTAGTGCGGGAGTCGACGTGCTTGATCTAGGAGAGCTCCCGACAACAGCTATGTTACATTATCTCAGACATGCTAATGCCCATGGAGGAATTGCTGTAACTGGAAGTCACACCCCACCAGGGATAACAGGAGTGCTAATATTTGGAGAAAACACTGCTGAACTATCAACTGAGAAAGAGAGACTCTTTGAGAAGCTTTACAGTAAGCTTGAGATGGAGAAAACATGGGAAGATGTGGAAAGGATTGGTAAAGTATTCAGTATTAGCCTAAAAGATATAGTTAAAGCATATGTTACGGACTTATCTAAGATAGTTAATAAAAGTCTTTTAAGGGATTTTGAGGGCGCTATTGGATTTGATGCATGCTCGAGTACTGCGGGAGTAGTTTATTCCAGGATTCTAAGTAACTTCGGTGTAAAAGTTATAACAGTTGATGCACACTTAGATCCAACATTCTCATCAAGAGACCCCTATCCAAGGCCAGACAATCTCACCAATATTGCAAGGATCACTAAAAAACTTGGTCTAAGTTTCTCCATAAGCATTGACGGAGATGGAGACCGCTGTATTTTCACATGTGAGAACGGCTTAATACTTTATGGAGATGTTTCAGCAATTCTCCTTGCTGAGCATGAACTTGAGAGTCTAAAGGCTCATATAGAAACTCCAACTATAGTCTGCCCTGTAAACACCTCAAATATAGTCAAATATCTCTCGCAAAGATATAGATGTAAAATCGTATATACCAAGGTAGGTCCTCCACGAATAGTGGAGAAAATGGTGGAGCTTAAACCTAACGTCATATTTGGCTTCGAGGAGACTGGAAAGTATATTTACCCAGATAACGTGCTGTACGGTGACCCAGTTTTAGCCACCCTTAAAATGATAGAGATTATAGCTGAAAAACGTGAATCTCTTTCACAATTAGTGAGAAAACTTCCCAGACTATATCAAATCAAGAAGTCTGTGAAATGCCCAGAGAAATATAAGGAGAAACTTCTCAAAAGAATGCGATTCAAGTGGAGTAAGAAGAAGAACGTTAACAAGATATACACAATAGACGGTCTAAGAGTAGAGTTTAAAGATGGAGCATGGATACTTTTCAGGCCTTCTGGAACGGAGCCCGTTTTCAGATGCTATGTAGAGGCAAGAACTCCTGAAAGAGCGGAGAATCTATCAAGGGAGGGTATAAAGGACTTGAAACGTGCTCTTAGAAGGCTTAAAAGAGTTTCATCAGAGAGCTAAAGTGTCACCACCTTTCATAGTGTACAATTTCATTTAAACTTCTCCTAGGACGTGGTGGCGGGCTCTCAGCTGGATACCCAACAGGCGTTATAAATGCTATTCTAACATTGTCAGGTATACCCAATATCTCTTTAACTTTTTCTTCATCGAATGCCGCTATCCAGCACGTACCTAAACCAAGATCTGTAGCGGTCAAAATCATGTGATCCATGCAAATTGCACAGTTTGGCCACCACTTCTCAGAGAGATCTGGATGACCGCATATAACCAATATGACAGGAGCCTCTGCTATCCAAAGCTGATTCATGCAAGCCTCAGCCAATTTCCTCCTAATTTCCTCGTCACGTACAACAATGATACTCCACGGCTGAGAGTTCTTAGATGATGGAGCAAGCCTACCACTTTCAAGAATAAGTTTCAAGTACTCCTCGGGAATGTCCTTGGAAAGATATCTCCTTACACTTCTCCTTCGCTTTATAACATCAAATACACTGCTTTCAACCATGGCTCTCAGAAATTATTTCAAACACTAGAGATTTATGCTTTTGTCCACTGATATTCTTCTTATTCTAGTCAAGCGTTACTATATTTCGGTTAGAGATGCCTCCACCAACATACGTATTCAGATATGGGCACCGGGCAAATAGAGATCATAGAATTTCAACTCATGTTGGGTTAGTTGCTAGAGCTTTTGGTGCCTTTGGCATGTATTATTGCGGTGACAGAGATGAAAAGCTTGAGGAGAAGATCAAAGACGTTGTAGAGAGATGGGGCGGCTCATTTGAGGTGTACTATGTAAAAAGCTGGAAAAGTTTCGTCGAAAAGTGGAGAGGTAAAGTTGTGCACTTAACTATGTATGGTATTCCTCTTCCAGATGTAATTGATAAGATCAGAAGGTTGAAGAAGCCAATATTAGTTTTCGTGGGAGGACAGAAGGTTCCAGGCGAAATATACGAGCTTGCAGACTATAATGTCTCAGTAACTCTCCAGCCACATAGCGAGGTTGCAGCACTTGCTGTTTTCCTCGACAGACTTTACAAGGGGAAAATGCTTAAAAAAGCACATTTTGAAAATGCTAAGATTAGAATTATTCCACAGGAAAAAGGTAAGAAAATTGTTGTAACTAAATGATTATTCCTACATCCCTAAACTTGCCGAGGATTATTTCCCTTAAACTTCTATGGACCTCCTCTATACTTTTATTGGTATCCACGATTGGATAATTTCTCAGTCTAGCATTTTTCAACATAATTTCCCTAACCCTCGTTAGAAATTCAAGTTCTTCAAACTTTTCATCACCAATATCCCGGCCAAATTTTCTTTTCAAAGCTATTCTTGGCTCGACGTCTAGGATAATGTTTAAGTCAGGTGTAATGGCGTATCTATTAATCAAATCAACCCAATCTGGAGGTAATCCCTCAGCCACCTGATATGCACGGGATGACTCCACATATCTATCAGAGATTACAATGTACCCTTTGTCAAGGTAAGACTTTATTTCAATACAGTGCTCCACTCTATCGGCTGCAAAAAGAAGTGCATCGACAGCTGCTGGGATATCTTTCAATTTAAGATAATGCCTAATAAGCTCTCCAATCTTTCCTGAACTAGGCTCCTTTGTCAAATGTACCTTCAACCCCAGAGATTCGATCCAGTTACAAAGTAACTTACAGTGTGTGGTAATGCCGCTTCCATCTATCCCATCAATTGCTATGAACATTGTGAACTCACCTTCACTTGTAAATAATTAACGCTATCCAAAGTTAATGTTAGTTTGATAGCCATGAACTTCACTGACTGGATAAAGGAGTCCGCATTCAATAAACGCTCAAATATCGTATTTTCGCTTGACCTAACATGCTACCCTCCGAGAAACTCGATAAAAAGATTCTATAGAAAAGTCTGTACTCTGCTCAAAAAGGTGTTGCCAAACGTTTGTGCAGTTAAAATAGGCTGGCCGACAATGATCCCATTAACATTTTATGGAAAAGGAAAGCTTGTCATAGAAATGATACATGAGCATGACACCCCCGTGATCTTCGATGCAAAAATCACAGATGTCAAACATACAAATGAAAAGGTAATCGAACACTTAATCAATGCTGGAATAGATGCTGTAACTGCTATGCCTACAATAGGCATCGAGGATGCCCTTGACATGGTATCTGAGAAACTTAGAAAGCATGGGAAAGGGCTAATAATAGTTTCACACATGTCACATAGTGGCGCACGACTAGTGTTCGGCACATTTTTCAAAGAATTTCTAGAGATAGCTGTGAAGCTAAACGCTGATGGAGTAGTCATTGGTGCAACATACCCTAAAAAACTAAAGGAGGCAAGTGAGATCCTACCTGATAGTGTAAAGATATATGCTGTAGGAATAGGTGCCCAAGGAGGTTCAATCGAACAGGCAATAACCAATGGAGCAGACTATCTTATAATAGGCCGTGCAATCTATGAGAGTAAATACCCTGATAGAGCATCTCTCAAACTTAGAAATATTGCCATCAAATTCGTTAAAGCTTTATCCTAACCTTCCAAGCTCACTTTTTAAAAGTCTTCTAACAGCGTCTCTTATAGCTTCACTTCTACTGCTGTAAATTCTTCTTCTAACAAGTTCATCAAGCCCTTCTACGAAAACCTCTGGGAACCTAACCGTTATTACGACCATCTTGGAAAGCTTTTCAAAATCGCTGTATCTATCTCTTCTGGACAAGGAGCCCACCTATAAGATGTCATTTAGTCGTATTCTAATAGTCGTGGTAATGATTAAAATATTTGCAACTCCTCGCTTCTTTGTTACTGATGAGAGGAAAGATACGTATTGGAATAGAGCTTATTGATAAGTGCATTCCAAAAGGATTTCCAAAAGACAGTCTAGTAGTTATACATGGACCTCCAGGAGTAGGAAAAACTATAATGTTGCGTCAGATACTCTCTCACAGACTCTTGAATGGAGATTACTGTATTGTAATCTGCTTGGAAAATCCACCTCTCTCATTTCTCAAAAGTCTATCAGAAATGAACATAGATGTTGATTTATATATCAAAAAGAGAAAACTGTTTGTCTTTGATTGTTTCTCACATCTTATAAAGCATATTCCAATAAAGCCGACTTCGCTACCTGAATGTATAATCCGTGTAGATGATCCACTGAAGTTCGACAAGCTTCTAGTTATGGTCTATGAACTCATAGAAAGGCTAGGTTTCTCCGCTAATGGGTGTGTGTTTGTCGACACATTTACAGAGCTCTTATTTTCAAAGGATGTCTTTACGGCAATTAATTGGCTTAAAAGCCTGAGAGCACTTTTCGCTAAAACACTTGGACTCTTGACTGTGGTTACACATCATACACATAAACAATTTGAAGTATTCGACGAAACTATTCCAGCCATAGCGGATGTCTCTATAAAAGTAAGATACAACCCCATACTGCTACAGAAGGGTATGGGAGTCCGAGAGTTCATGGTCGAGAAAGTGAGTGGTGCACCCAATATTCCAATATGGGTTCCATTTTTAATATCCAGTAAAGGTGTAATCCCATATCCAGTTAAAGAACATAGGAAAAAACCTGTGCAACAGTAAAAACTTTAATGGTGCACATGGTTAAGTTAAGAAATATGAAGCGAGATCCTGCTCTAATGGCAGAAAATGTACTTAAAGGGGTTGAGCTAGAGGATAGGATTGCATCAGTGGCAAGGGAAAACGGCTTCATCGTTAAAGTCAGGTGGTGGAATGTAGATGTAGTTCTAATTAGAGGTGACACAGGGTTTGTTGTTGAGTGTAAAAACTATGAGTTAAGTAAAGGAGAACAGAGAAAAGCTATAAGACAGCTCAGGAAAAATTTTGAGAGAATGCTTCCAATGCTCTGTGAGAAGTTCAACGTCAAACAAAAGAATGTTGTTCCGGTTCTCGTAGCTAACGGTTTCAGCTATAACTCAAAGTATGTGCTCCAGTTCAAGCCTGAGGAGTTTATAAACTTTCTAAAAAGCCTAGGGGAAAAAGTGTTTTAGGATACTGTGATAAACTTTTCCTCGAGTTCCTTAAGGTATCTCGCCGACTTTGATACGTCACTGAACAACTTCGTTACCTTTTTGATATCTTCAAGTGTGACTTCATCTCTACCGTTCTCTTTTGCAATGACATACGCTGGAGTAAGCAATTGAACAGCGTATCTAAGACTATGTTTTTCACCAATGCTAGTTAAATAATTTAGTGCTTTCTCACTTATCTTCACATTTTCCTCTTTTGCTCTTATTTCAAGTATCTTCTTGATTTCATCTCTACTATAGGGCTCCGTTATGATTATGAGGAGTCGATCAAGTAGATCCGGTGGCATTCCATGAGGAGACTTGTAATCTGTTCCCCTTATCCTAGCAATTCCCCTGTTTGTTGCAAGTATGATTATTGGTGCAAGTTCGCTTTCCATTGCTCTACACAGGAATGAGAAAAGCTCTATGTCAAGCATGTGAACTTCATCTATGAACAGTACTCCTGGAATGATCTCCGCCCTACCAGCGTTTACAAGTTCCTTGACCTTTGTGTCGACTTCCTCTCTAATCTCTGGACTAATTTCCTTCTCCTCTCCTCCTCCAAAGAGCAGTGATAGAAAACTTCCTCTTCTTGCCTGCATCTCGTCTAGATCATGTAGCGTAACTGTATAGACAAACTCTTTTTCTTTTAGTATGGTTCCATCAGGTACAGGTACATATCTTTCAGCTTCAATATCCGCTGTTCTCTTGGCCTCCATGCTTCTTCCCAGTCTAACAACTCTTCCAGTTTCAGCATCTATCTCTATTATGTCCCCGACACGACATCCCTGATTTATCAAACCTATCGCTATATTCTGCCCAACATTAAATCGCTTCTCCTCCTTCTTTGTTCTCAGTCCCAGCACAGCTCCTACTGGAACCTGCTGATATGGATTATAGGGGTTCTTCTCGAACTTTATATCAAGCTCAGTTATCTCTCCCTCATAGACTTGCCTATACTCATGTATTCTGACGCCAATTGCCTTTCGCATTGCTTGCATTAAAACCTCACTTTTCTTAATTTCAGCTGAGTAAACCTCGCTTCCACTTATCGAAATGAATGGAACATCTTCTCCAAGCTCCTTTGCAATAGCATAGGCTATAGCCGTTTTACCGCTTCCAACGGGTCCAGCAAGCAATATTGCCCTCCCAGCCATCTTTCCCTCCTTGATCATTTTCACGATTATTCCTGCAGCTTCCCTAGCCTTCACTTGTCCAACCATGCCGTCGGCTACTGGAAGTGCCTTCAACCCCTTTAGTCCAAGCCCCTTTATATGACTGTGGGCGCCAACTCTCCTAAATCTTGCAGAGGTTATTTCACGTATCTCGGACATTCCTAAAGCCCCCCGAGAAGCAGTATCTCCAAATTATACGTATAACTTCCATTTATGCTTTTCAGCGACTAGCCTGGAGTTAAATTTATAAACAATTAGTAGTAGCTAACATAACTCTTTCCGGGGGAGATAAATATGCCAGATATTCATGCGAATTGGAAATCCACAAACGCAACACGAGTTAGAGTCCCTGACATAAGCCCCTTGAGCGGCATGTGCCCCATTTGCATAAAGGAATGTCCTGTGCTGTGTGAAATCGGCAAGTCAGCGTTCAGGGGCAGAGAAGTACTATATCCAGAGCCAGAGCAGTTCGGATGGAGCACTGCAGCCGCCAATAAGGATTTCTATCTAGACTGGTCACATATACAGATACTATCAACAGTACGAGGCGCTGAGGGAATTGAACCCGACCCTGACAAGGCGCTGTTCCCAAACGTTGACATAACTACTGAGGCTGGAGGCGTAAAGCTGAGAGTTCCAGTGATAATTGCTGCTCTAGGTTCAACTGCAGTTGCTAAGAACAACTGGGATGGACTAGCTATAGGTGCTGCCATATCTGGAACCATAATGACGGTAGGTGAGAACGTTTGTGGAATGGATCCCAATTCAAAGATAACGAACGGCAAAGTAGAGGATTCACCTGACATGAATTACAGAATTGAGACGTACAGAAAGTTTTGGGATGAGAAATACGGTGATATCGTAGTCCAGACAAACGTTGAGGATCAGAGGCTAGGAGTAGACGTGTACGTTCTCTCAAAGCTAGAGGTTAACATAATCGAGAGAAAATGGGGTCAGGGTGCAAAGGCCATAGGCGGAGAGGTTAGAATATATGACCTAGACAAGGCTATCATGCTAAAGAAGAGAGGCTACCTCGTAATCCCAGACCCAGAGGATCCAGTTGTCCAAGAGGCCTTCAAGGCTGGCGTCCTAAAGAGCTTTGAGAGACACAGTAGAGTTGGGATGCCAAATCAGAAGGACTTTGTAGAGGATATTGAGTGGCTGAGGGAGCAGGGTGCAAAGAAGGTATTCCTGAAAACTGGATCATATAGGCCAGAGATAGTTGCCTTCACACTGAAGTGTGCTTCAGAGGCTAAGATTGACCTATTAACCTTTGACGGAACCGGCGGCGGAACTGGAATGAGCCCAATTAACCACATGCACGAGCTAGGTGTTCCAACAGTGTATCTAGAGGCAATAGTTCTCAAATGTCTAGAGATATTGAAGAAGCATGGCAAGTATGTGCCAGATATTGCAATGGCAGGCGGCTTCGTAAACGAGGGACAGATATTCAAGGCAATTGCAATGAGCAACTTTGGAGACGGCCCATATGTGAAGACAATTTCAATGGCAAGGGCTCCAATAACAGCCGTAATGAAGGCAACATACTTCTCAGAGTTAGCTGAGAAGGGAAGATTGCCAAAGAACTTCGCTGACAAGTATGGCGACAAGCCAGAGAAGTTTTTCATCACAGTATCAGAGCTCCAGGAGAAGTATGGAGAGGACGTAGTAGGCAAGAAAGATGGAATCCCATGGAGCGCAGTTGGACTATATACCTACTTCGTAGATAAGCTAGGAACTGGAATACAGCAGCTCTGTGCTGGTGTAAGAAAGTTCAAGCTACACCTAATCAACAGAAACGACCTAGCATGTCTAACAGAGAAGGCTGCGAGGGTAACTGGTCTACCATTCATCTCAGACGTGGATGCAGACAAGCTAGAGAGCATCCTTCTAGGCTAAACTCTCTCCCTCCTCCATTTTTATTTCCCTTAGCATGATAGTTTATAGTAGGATCATGCAAAGGTGAAAATTTTGGGTGAAGAGGAGCAGATCAAGATCATTGAAAGCCGTCCATTGAAGGCTAAAAACCCCACCATAATACTAGCTCTACCCGATGTAGGGCTTGTAGGCGTAATATCTGCGATGCAGATGATAGAATCTCTTGAACCTCGTGTCATAGGCGAAATAGAGTCTGAGCTTTTCCCTCCGATAACGATAATACATGAAGGAAAAATACTTGCTCCAATAAGGATATACGAGAAAAATGGAATAGTGATAATAGTCTCTGAGATACCTATCCCAACAACTGTTATCAGGCCATTAATATCAAAAATTGTGAGCTGGGCCATTGAAAAGAATGCCAGCCTGCTTTTAATTCCGGGAGGAACCCCTTCACCAAATAGACTTGAAATAGATTCCCCTAAAGTTTTTGCAGTTGCAACAAATGATGAAACACTGAAAGTTGCTAAGAAGCATGGGGCAGACACTTTTAGAGAAGGTATATTAGTAGGGCCACATGCAATAGCCTTAATGGAGTCGGTCAAAAAAGGTTTAAACGCACTTTCACTAATGGCGCAATCCTTTTTAAATTATCCTGATCCAGGAGCAGCTGCTTCGATAATCGAAATTCTGAATAAAATGCTTAAGACCAACATTAGTGTAGAGGAATTATTGAAGAAGGCTGAGGAGATCAGAGTGAGGACCCGAGACTTGATGCGCCATACATCTGATGTCATGAGAAGAATGGGTAAGATGAAGGAGTATGAGCTTCCACCACTATACAGGTGATGTGATGAAGCGAAAAAAGGATATCTTCAAGGAAATCGATGAACTGATATCAAGTGTAAAGGAAAGATTTGATGAAATCTTCGAGAAAGTGGAGAGGGAGTTTACAGCGAAGCCGCTTTTTAATGTTGAAAAATGCTGCCTTGAGCCCCTAGTGGAGGTTCATGAGACTGAGGATGAAGTAATAGTTACAGCTGATCTCCCATTCGTTAGAAGCAAAAGGAACATAGACCTCTACATTGGAGAGAAGCATCTTGAAATAAAAGCTAGCATAGACAAGCCAATAACCTTCGACGACTGGGATGTGCTTCACAAGCATCCACCATTCAAGTTCTTCTATAAGGTAGTGGATCTTCCAACGGAAGTTGAGGCAAGGGAGGCCAAAGCCTACTTCAGAAATGGAATACTTAAAATCGTGATACCAAAGAAAATAAGAGGATTTAAAATTCACATAAAGTAACCTGAGCACTATGCAAACAAGTTTTAAAGTAGGTCTAATAGTCAACCCCATAGCAGGCATGGGTGGGAGTGTAGGCTTAAAGGGAACCGATGGAGAGGAAATCTTAAGAGAGGCCATTAAAAGAGGTGCTAAGCCTGTAGCCCCCAAAAGAACTCTACGATTTTTAAGGAGATTGAAAACCCTACTGGAAAGTGAGAACTTAAAGCTTCAGCTGTATACCTACCCGCATCCAATGGGTGAGAAAGAGGCGATTAAGGCTGGATTTAAACCTATTGTGATAGGGAAGCTGTCTTCTGAGAAAACCACAGCTGAGGATACGGTTAGAGCTGCTCGTGAAATGGAAAAGATAGGTGTTGAAATCATAGCCTTTGCTGGAGGAGATGGGACAGCATGCGATATCTATGAAGCCATAAAGGATAGAACCCCAATCATCGGCATCCCAACAGGAGTGAAGATGCATAGTGGAGTGTTTGCATCTTCTCCTGAGGCTGCAGCAGACCTCCTAGTAAAATACTTAAAGGGAGGTGCGCCTCTTGGAACTGTTGAGGTCATGGACTTGGACGAGGATCTCTTTAGAAAGGGTATACTAGCAGCAAAGTTAAAGGGGTATCTAAAATCTCCAATTGATAGATTTCTCCTGCAATCCTCAAAATCATACTCGCAGCCTACACACGATGAGGAGCTGAATAAAATGGGAATTGCAAGGGAGGTCATTGAACAAATGGAGAAGAACACTCTCTACATTGTAGGCCCAGGGACAACAACTAAGGCCATAGCTGACATGCTTAAAATCAATAAGACGCTTCTGGGAGTAGATGTTGTTCTAAATGGAAAGCTTATTGCAAAGGACGTCGATGAAAGTAAGCTGCTGGAGCTACTGGGCAAATTTGACAAGGCCAAGATAATAGTGACCCCTATAGGAAGTCAGGGCTTCATATTCGGCAGAGGAAATCAGCAGATAAGTGCAAAAGTGATCAGAAAAGTTGGAAGGGATAACATAATAGTGATCGCCACACGTGGGAAACTTGCTAAAACGCCATTCCTACGAGTCGATACAGGGGATCCTGAGCTCGATGAAAAACTGAAAGGGTACTGGAAAGTGGTCACCGACTACGGAGAATATACCGTGGTTAAATGCATTTAGCGATCTTGCAAACTTTTTCTGCAACATCTAAAGCATCATTTCCAAAAATATAAGCTATGGGCTCTATTCCAATCCACCCTGGATCAATGATTGCATCAAATTCATGTGGTATTTCATCTAAAATCTTCTCAAGGATATCAACGATGTCAGCGTCTTCAAACTTTTCACGGTCGATCCAAACAACTTTAAAGTTTAATTTCATCAAAGCTTCATTGACTTTATCATCATATTTCACGCAAATGCAGGCTCTATTCTTTTCATTAACTTTCCTAGCAATAAGCAAAACGGAAGCCGTATGCTTAGATGCCCCAAACTCAGGTTTACTTGTTGCCTTAACTCTTCCATGTACAATAGTCAGTCTCCCGGGTATTCCTGCAATGTCATTAATTGAACGCGGAGAGGATGTAGACATTACAATGTTCATACGAACCTCAGGGACGAGAGTTACAACTTTAGGCTCTTTTTCAAGAAGTGACAC
>DRAE01000109.1 GCA_011041895.1 Candidatus Bathyarchaeota archaeon | reverse complement strand
CTTGGCTAGCTCTGGTGGAAGAACTTCTATCGATGAATCTGCCAGTATAAATGTCAGCTGCTTCATCACATATTCTTTCCAAGCTTCTCTTGTAGGCTTTCAAGTATCTCCTTCATTTTAACAGCGTCTCTGTCTAGAATTGGGCTTTCACTTATTATCGTACAGTTTATTCCAGCCTCAAGTATGGCCTCTGCAAGCTTGTCAAATGGCGGTCCAAATTCCTCCTCTTCTAGGGTGTGATGCCTGATTTCTCCCTTTTCACCGTATTCAACGAATGTGAAATGGCAGTGTAGGTTTTTAACGTATTCGCTTCCAAGCTCCTTTTCAATTTTGTCAATGACTTTCAAATAGTCGCCAACTGTTTTGAAAAGCCCTTGCTCCCGTGCATGTATATGCGCCCAGTCAATTGTGGGCCTTGTAAACTCTATTTCCTGGCACATTTTGATTATTTCATCTAGGCTTCCAACTTGGCTGAGTTTTCCCATGGTTTCTGGTCCCATGTATATGTCTTTTATGCCGAGTTCGTGCATTTTCTCAGCTACTTCCTTGAGGGAGTTAATAACCTTTCTCAAAGCATCTTCCTTGGATAGCTTGCCATAATATCCAGGGTGGAAGACTACAATTTTTGCATTCAACCATTGAGCCACCTTTATAGTGCTTAGCAACCTAAGCTTTGACATTTTAATAGTTGACTCTTTTTCGCTTGAGAAGTTTATGAAGTAAGGTGCATGTATGCTGATTAGAACATCATTTTCAGCTGCGTTTTTAGCTAGGAGCCTTGCATCCTCAATTTTAACCACTTTCTCAGGCATTCCCATTCTAACAGCTTGGAATTCAAATGCGTCTAATCCCTCTTCTCTGAGCAGTATCGGAACTTCGTGCATTTTACATTTGAACCATGGAGGTTTCCCCGCGGGTCCAAATCTTACTCTAACCATCATCTCACTCCTCTTTTTGAGATAAAATCAAGTGAAGAAATGAAAACTACTGTAAAGCCTATAATAGCCATTGCCTTTGCTACATTTGTTAATAACTGATTTTCTACGATGGCTTTTAAGCTGAAGGATAGTGACTTCGTGCGTTCGCTTCCAATGGATTTAATATTGTCGATGACCACTATCACAGTTGTTTCACTTAGTGGGACGCTTATATCTGTGAAGTCAATATTATCTATTTCTAGTATGCTCTCGTAATCTGCTCCTGCAATGTATCTGTCATAGTTTTCTTGATCTAATATGATGAGAGTCACTTTAGCATTCTCCTCTGTTAAGATGCTGATTTCCAACGATCCTTCATTAGTGAAAGTTACGTTCATTACGACTATAGATGAGCCCGGTTTAACTGTAACTGATCCAGAAGACTCTATGACTTTTACAGCTGCATCTGAAATATAGTAGGCTGAAAAAAGAAGGGTGACTCCTATTATGAGTAGTATGTACTCTGTTAAGAGCCTCCTGTTCAAAGCCTAGTTCATCCCCTTCTCAATTTGATGACATACACTATCGCAACTATGACTGCTATGACTATTATTAGGATAGCCCCTATGGTTGCATAATCTATTCCCTTTTCCTTTTCCGGAGTTGTTGGAGGAGCCTCTGGCGATGTTGAAACTATTTCTATACTCATGGTTCTAGAGTCCATGTTGTCTCCAGTTACGCTTATTGTTACAGTATATGTTCCATCTGCAACGCATTTTAGCATGAACGTGTATGATTTCTCCTCTCCCGGTGAGATTACTTCAGTAAAGTATGATGATGAACCTATAACCTCAACATTTTCAGAGGCACTTAACTGTACAGTGACATTGTATGCATTTCCCTCTCCATTGTTCTTGACTCTTACTGTTAACGTGAATGTCTCGCTTGTATTGGCATGTACAGTCCATTTTCCAAGGCTAAATGTTGCCTCTGGGACGCTTATGGAGATCGAGGCCTTCGGCTCAACTTCTCCTCCTCCAGGAGTGATTCCCTCCGCAAGCCAGTACATTATGTTCTTTATGAGAACTTCATTTACCTCCCAGTAGGATGGAGAGTCATAGTATGTCTTATTTGAGATTATATATGATGAGCCGGATGCAACCACTCTTCCACCGCTTGGATGCTCATATGCAGCTAACCCTATGGTATTGCTACCTTCTACACTTAGACCAGTTACATGATCTATTCCATACGTGTCATCGTCGCCGTATACGAGTTTAACCCAGTTCCCTCCTGGAAGTATGAAGCCACCATAGTATTGGACCTGAGTTACTCCCTGCGTTATTGGATGCTCACTATTTATACCTTTTAGAATTGGCCTGTATGTTTTCCCGAGATTATCTGTTGGATCATAGATGCTGCTAACAGTCCATGTAAGCCCCCATTTCTCTGTTATGTTGTTGTAAACTGAAGCCTCGAGCGTTGTGAAATACTTTTGCTCCCATCCATGAGTTGCCATTATAAATAGTCTTCCACCATGCTCCACAAATTCCCTTATAGCCTCCTGCTCGGTTACAGTGAGGTTTCGCCCGTATACGAAGGGGTCATAGTCTGTGAATATCAGTATATGGAACTGTGAGAGGAAATCGTATGTGAGAGGTTGACCTGTACTATAATAGTTTATAGTTAGGTCGAATGTTTCTTGAAGCCATTCCTTGAAATCAGGGCATCTCCTATAGTCGAAGTATTGTCCATGATAGTCATCCCATAAAACTTTGACATGCTTGTAAGACTCCTCAGCTACAACTTGGCTGTGAGGCATTAACGCTATGCTTACAAGAGTGGAGGCAAGTAACACTATTGTAACTAGCAAAGCTTTCTTTAACATGTTCCCACCGGCTATTATTCTATTTAACTTATCTATGTTTTAAGTGTATGGGCCTAGATCCTCGCTTAAAGCCTCCTTCACCTCAGCTTCCTCGGGAGTCTCCTTTTCCCTTCTTTCTCTCAGGTAGACCACCAGTGATGCTAGGCCTATTATGAGAAGTGGAAGAACAGTTGTATATGATATGTAGGTTATGAATGAAGCTGAGAACACTTTCTCTGTTAGAGCTTCGTTTACGTTCCACAGTGTTAGAGCAACGCAAACCCACATAGACGAGAAGTTTAACATCGCGTTATCCGAGTGTCCAAGCCTCAGCCCCCGTACTCTACTTTTAGTGAATGGCCAAAATAAGTTGCTTCCCATGTATCCCAGCATGTCAAGTATGATATGGAAGACATATGCTAGGAATGCTATCCAGAACCAGTTCACGTTGAAGAGCAGCATTGGAAGTGCCATCAGGAAGGCTGCTGGAAAGCTGTGGCTCCATCTTCTATGGAATGGAAGAAATATTATTTTAACCCTGTCCTCTTCAGGTCTGAATTCAAAGGACGGTCCACTTAAAATATCGATTTTAGTTTCTTCCTCATAGGTGTGTATTACATCTGCTTTGAAGGATGCCTCCGCTACATTGTTTGGAGGCTCTGTTCCCTCATATGGTATTTTACCTGTTGTAACTATGGGGCCTATCGTTACAATCACCTTTTTATTCTCCGTGTCAAATTTCACGGTATATCTTCGCCATAGATTGGATGTTATTGGTATGGTGTGGAGTTGCATGAATATAGATTTTCTCTTCTCGTATGCTTCATCTATTGCCTTAGCTATAGTCTCAGCTATCTCCTTTGGATCCGGATTTTCAGGATCTGGATCTATAACGTAATCGTACCTCATCATGTACTTGGCGAATCTGAAGTCTACGAAATCTGGTAGAAAGCCATATACTCCTCCTATTATCAAGGGTAGCCCAGCAGCTGGAGATGCTGCTGTCACTATATTATGCATTACATCCTTGAAGAAGGTTGCAATAGTGGCTCCAACCGTGAAGTGAACTATCCCCTTCATCCAAACAACCCCAGAAGCTCAGCTATAGTTGGGCCTAAACCTATTATATTTAACCCTAAGGGGACTAGGATTACAGCTAGAGTATTCGACCTTCTACAGTTGAACAGTAGCGGGATCATCCCTATAACTGCGCCAACAGCCATTATGAGAAGGCCCTCCCATGATGTTAGCACTAGCACTATTGCAATGCATGATATAATTGAAAATATGGAGAGCGTTCTAATACCGTATCGATGAACTAGTTTTATAGCTAGTTTCGTGATTGGAGTAAGTAGTAGAAACGACACTCCAGCGCATAGGAGCATTGTGAATGCTGCAAGGTAATAGTATTCTACTCGCTCCGGTGTGAAGACTAATCCTGTCATCCATGCAAGTGCCCCTCTTGTAATGTGCATTGTTGGCAGGAAGAAGAGAAGAAATGCACCCATGTAATAGATTGCCCTTGAAGCGCCCTGTGAGATTATAAATAGGCGATCTCCCTTCTGCGCTGTTGCATGACCAGCTAGGAAGCCAGCTACGCCAGCTGTTATTGCTGGGAAGAATGCTCCAAACATTCCAGCTAGGAAACCTGCCCCCCCACCTCTAATGATCTCATGTACTTTAACGTTTATTGAGTCTGTTATATGCTGCTCAACTTTTGGAAACTTGCTTAAAACATTTGTTATGGCCCATGGCAGTGCAAATATTCCTATGAAGGCTGGAGTTATTGCAACGAATCCTCTTTCAGGAGGTATTGGAGGCTTGAAGAATAAGATTATGCCAAAGAATCCTGCAAGTGCAAAAGTTAGAAATCCTGCAAGAGGTGAAGACCATGCCTCCTTGAATCTCTCCCATCTAGACTCCGATCTTTCAAGTCCTCTAGGCCACTCCGTTAAAAGTATAAATACTATAACTAGCAGTATTAGCCATCCAAGCAGTGGTCTTGTAAGCTCCCATATCCTAGGTAGAAGTATTGGAAGAAAAGGTACCGATGCTGCCAGAAACATTACGGCTACAAGGCTTCCAACGCCTATCAGCATTGATGCTTCAAATCCTCTTCCCTCTAGAAAGTATCTTTGAGCTGGGAAAATAAAGAACATTAAGCTTTCATCTGGAGCACTCATAAACACCGACGTTATAACATTGAAGAAAGAGTATCCAACTATCATGCCTATAAAGAGGAAGCACATGATCTCCGGATCAATGTAAACTGCTCCTGAAAGATGCAGGAGAACTATTATCGCAATGAGGTTATATATGTGGAGTCCTGGAATAAAGCAGCTGAAAGCTGCAATTATTACACCAGCCAATGCTACGAGCACAAGCAATACTACATCCATTTCATTCACTCCTCTATTATCTGGATATCTAGGAGAGAATCTGGAACTATTTCAGGGGATCCTCTGTAAAGCTTTAGACCACCCTTCACGATCACCTTCATTCCTGGAGCCACTCTGTCTAGGATGTCTGTATGGTTTGAGAAGAAGCTTAGCTGTGATATTGGAACCCATATTTCAAGCTCATATTCGCCGTCGGTGATCCAGATACCATATCCGCTAGAGTATGATCTGACACTTGTAATTACTCCCTCTACAATAGCTTTTTTCATCGTTATGTTGTTTTCAATGATCTGCGTTATCGTTAGTTGCTCAGGTTCAGGCTTGTATATGGTTAGATAATCTGGAACCTCTATTATCAAGTACTTGAATCCTCTAGTTATACGGGCCTCGAATATACAGTCTATATAGTCCATAACCCCCGGGATCTTGCCTTGTTTAATAAGTTCTCGTGCAGCATCCCTATAGGCTTTAACCATTATTTCTCCTGTTTC
Organism: Candidatus Bathyarchaeota archaeon; assembly: GCA_011041895.1. Taxonomy (GTDB): domain Archaea; phylum Thermoproteota; class DRAE01; order DRAE01; family DRAE01; genus DRAE01. The sequence goes on along the minus strand of DRAE01000109.1, from coordinate 5,773 downwards.
ATCCATTATCCAAAAGGTTATGCTCTCGGACTCTTCATTGTAGTCTGGATACTCTATTACGTATCCCTTAACTCTTATCGGCGCATAATTGTAGGATGCATCAATGTCAGCTATCTTGACAGTTGGTACTGGGATCATTTTTGAAAACAGGAATATCCCGAATACTCCAACAATTGCAAGAACCAGTGCAAGAACCTTGATATATTTAAGCCTTATACGCTCCTTGATCTCTGCTCCACAGAACGGGCATTTTTCACGGGGGCCTATAAATCTTCCACAGCTTGGGCAATAGGCTTCCTTGAATATCTTCTTATCGTTAGCAGCGTTCATCATTTAATCTGATGGAGATTTTTCTTATATACTATAATCGGCATAATCTAAATGGGGTTTATGGATGTCAATGGAGGAAGAAATAAAAATCTATGAAACTGGAAACGAAGTTTTCGACGCTCACTTTGGAGGCATGAAACCTGGAAGCTTGATACTTGTGATAGATAATATAAGTGAGCTTGGAAGAGCTTTTGTATGGAATACTATTGCACACCATGTATTAAGCAGAGGCGGAAGAGTTTCATATGTTAATGTAGTTGGCGGATTTGATGTGAAGAAATTTCTTGAGAAAATAGGTCTTTACCATGTTCTAAGTGGTCAAATTAACAGAAATATCGAGATCCATGACATGTACATGGAAATTTCTAAGTGTGTCAAGGAGGATCCCATGAAGCTGGAGGATGTAATGGATGATGTCTGCAAGAAATTTGAAAATGCCATTGAAAAGGGGCAATGGGCAACCTTGGATAATGTTTCTGTTCTGATGCATCTGTACTCTCCTAGAAAACTGGTTAACAGGATTTTACACATGGCAAATTCACTAAAAGGGAAGAGGGGGATTGGATTTCTAATAGCGGTAAAGGGAGGGCAGCCCACCGAAGTCGAGAACGTTCTTGCGTATGTTTCCGATGGTATAATCGTAGTAGACACTGAGGCTCAAGGTGATGTACTGGTCGATGCATTCAGAATTTACAAGTGGATGGACAAACATAGGCCCATCGAAAGATTCGTCGCTAGCTTGAGAGAGGGAAAAGTTGCATTGGAGAGATATACTGGAGTATTATAGTGATATTTGAGAGGCTGTTCTGTCACATATTTCAAGAAGAGATTTCCTTAACGATATTTCCTCTTTACGCTTCTTACGTGATAGGAGAGCCATTAACACTATCCCAATTGGAACTGCTATGAGCATGTATATCATTGACGCAAAGGAGTAATTTCGGCTTATCTCAGGCGAGGCTACATAGCTTACAATAAGCCATATAATTACGCCTGAGAATGCTATTGAAAAGGAAATCATCATTTTCATGAGATATTGAAGAGATGAATGAGCTGTTATGTTCACCTTTAAGTTCGATCCTTCCTCTTCAGCATATATGCTGAATATAATATCTGGAGTTAGCACAAATATTAAGTTAATAAAACTCATCTGTGCGATGAATTTTTCGATGAGAATGTTTCTGTAGAGCTGATACATGTACGTGTCAAGGGAGCTTGCTAAGTTTGCGTATGTTCTTTCACTCAATATTCTTTTCTCAATTTTCTTAAGGTAACGTTTCATTGCAACGTCGAAATATGATTAAGAGACGTAGATTGTTAAATAGTATAAGTGGTTTGAGATGAGATACGACATAGTCTGTACCACAAACACTGGCGTTGAGGACGTAGCTGCTAGGGAGGTTGAGGAGAAAACTGGTCGAAAAGCAGAGTTTCTGAGGAAGGGGAAGATCATTGTAAAGGACTGCACTGAGGATGAGATATTTAAGATTAATTTGTGCTCTCAATCTGTTCACAGAGTGATGATTCTTCTGAGAAGGGAGAATGTGCAGAGTTTAGACGATATTTACAACATTGTTAAAAATGTTGATTACACTGAGTACATATGGCCAACGCAAAGCTTCGCCATTAGACCACAAAGAGTTGGTGAGCATGACTTCACTTCAATTGATATTGGAAGAGTTGCCGGTCAGGCTGTGATTGACTCTTTTAAGGAGAGTAAGGGAGTTAGGTTAAAGGTTGACTTGGATGAGCCTCATGTGATTATAAGAGCTGAGCTCTATGACGATGACTTTTTCCTGATGCTGGATACCACTGGTGAGAGGTCACTACATAAGAGAGGGTATCGCGTTTATAGGCATAGGGCTCCGATAAAGTCTACGCTAGCATACTCCCTTGTAAGATTATCTGGGTGGAAGTTTGACGAGAGTCTCGTGGATCCAATGTGTGGTGGAGGGACTATCCCGATAGAAGCGGCCATATACTGTAGAAACATTTTACCCTCTAAGCTTAGAGTGAAGGAGTTCGCATTTTGGAAACTCTTTTTCCTTGACAGGGAAAAGCCATTCAAGATAATTGAAGAATATAGAGAGAGGAATGTTAGACCTATGATAGAGGGATTCGACATTAACATTACTGCAGTTGATGGAGCGTTCAGGAACGCTCATGCAATGGGGGTTGACAAGTATATAAAGTTCTACCATGGGGATGCAACGCGGAATAAACTGGATTATGACGTGATAATTACAAATCCCCCTTATGGTGTGAGAATAGACCTTAGATTCGAGGAAGTCAAGACTCTCTATAAAAGGTTCGCTGAAAACCTTTGGAGAAGCACTTGGAGACGACTGGTTGTCATCACGTGCAGAGCTAAGCTACTTAAGGATGCGCTTGGCATAACTCCCATCGATGAAAGAGTTATAGAGCATGGAAGTGTAACCGCTAAGGTGTTGATATTTGAAAAATAACGAGGTCGAGCACGTGAAAAGCATTTTAAAGACTGATAGAACAATAGATGAGATAATTAAGCAGATTAAATGGGATCCTAGGCTTGATGAAAGGAATTTCACCGTGGTATACGTTGATGCAATGTCTCCTAAAGGGGAATCTGAGATCAGGGTTTCAGCTATTGACAAATGTAGTTTTAAGTTCATGTATGTGGGCGACCTTATGATTCCATGTAGGCTGGTCAAGGAAATAAAGTTTAAGGGTAAAACAGTATTTCGTAGAAAGGTTTCCTAGCTCACGGATATTCCGCCCATATCTTGTCCTTTGAGAAGCTCACGGTTACCTGAAGAGAATATATTTGCAACACGCCTACACCGTTTCTAACGTCTACATAGAGGCCCCATCCATTTTCCGTCTGATGGTAAAGCACGACATGAAGGGCTCCTGAAGCTGTGAGGTCAAATGACACCGTAAGCGTTACAGAGGATTTTGCATGTATTGTTAGATAGCCGCTCCAGCTTCCATGGCCTAAGTATGTCCCATGATCATGGCAGTATGCGTCGAACTCTAGGCTCCTTAAAACCACTGAAAACGACGTTGGGTTTACCAACTTAACCTCAACTGCAAGCTTCACCTTTGGAGGTGATATAACTATTGAAACTATGTCAACTTTGATAACTTCAACTGAAAATGGAGGAATTTTATATGTGTATTTTTGGTCTGGAATCTTCACTATAAAGTCTACTTCGTTTGACAAACATGACACTATTATGTTCTTCGCGACAAAAGTCGCTTGCCCATAGTTTATTAGACTGTTAGCCATATCTTGTGCATCCTGTTGTGTAATCGTCATTATGAAGGAGGCGGTCACCGTAGTCTCTCTGAACATGATTCTCTTGTTTAAATATAGGGTTACGTATTCAAGTTCTCTTCCAGCAGATTGATAACATATGGTGAACGATGCAGATTTGAGCAGAACCTGTATACTGAGCTCCTTTGAAGGGACTAGTGTTACTGTTGCATTAACTTTTATTCTTGTCCCTGGGTCTAGTATTGCTACGTCAGCTACACCTATCCTTATTTCAGCACTTATATCAGATGTGACAACTATTCTGCCTGTTTCAGGTATTTCAATGCCAAAGATGCGATCTTCAACTTGGAAGTTGAATGTAACATTCTTAAGCTTTACCTCAATGGGATTTTGAAATAACAACTTAGAAACAGCCTCTCCGAGACTTTCAGGTGTGGGCTCCATGTAAACTTCAAGTGCATTAGATGATTTACTGGAGTCATATGTGAATGGTTCATTTCGCCAGACTCTAGCTATTTTGTAATCTGAAACATTGTATACATCAGCCTCAAATGAGTTGATAGTAACTACTCCCTGTAGTCCAGCTATATTGACTTCTATGGTGATCTTAAATACTCTTGGTTGGTCAGCTGTACATGCATCGATAACCTTAGCCTCAATGAAGGATATTCCATACTCGATTGAAAAATTGCCTGGAACAGTTAGATCCACTTTGAGATCATATATGGTCAGCGTGAATGAAACGTTTACTGCAGTAAACTTGACTTTTTCACCTTCCAACATCTTTGTCAGCAGCTTTGAAAGAATCTTATCATCTATCCTAGAGCATACACTCACCTGAACTAGGCTACATCCTCCATGTTGGACGACTATATCTGAAGCATTTGCCCTGAGAATCTTCTCTCCACCTGAGCATACGTCAAATGAAATGTTTGAGATTAGAGCTTCAACATTGTAGGTTTCAGGAATCTCAATGTTAACAGTTAACACGCTCGTAAGTGTATCCCCTGTCAGGATTATCGTGTCTATCGACTCTACTTCAACCCTGTACTCAAAGTTTAAAAAGTATTCAATTGATGATGGGATGTCAACTGATAGCTCTACTTCATATAGGTGTATTTTCACTGTTATATTGTCTATTCGTAGTGTAATGTAGCCTTCCTCCAAGCCGCTTTTAATGATTTCTATAGCAATGTCTGATGGAAGCTCTATTGTCGACACTATTGGAAATGACTTCTGCCCCTTCTCCTTCACTATATTAACGGGGATAGTTTCACTCTTTATAAGCGATGAACGCCAGTATATGGAGAACGATATCTCATCTATAGTTAATTTCACATTATAGGGATCTGGGAGACCTGGAAAGACGTTTAATGAAACTTGAAATACGTTGCCTGGTGGAAGTATTGTTAGTTCCATGATTTCAATTCTTGGATTGATCGCGAAGTTGAATGATATATCCGCTGTAAAGAGCCTATTTGTAATCACCTGAACGGGGATCGAGTACACCTCGATGTTTGCAGTAATGTTTGAGATTATGAAATGACAGGGCTCGTTTCTCACAATTTTGCCTATAATCCACTTGAGAGAGTCTAATGGAATCTCTATCTGTGAATTTGTTGTTAAAGATACGTTTCCTATGATCCAATTTACAGAGTATGGCACCGTCACATCTGCAACCTTATGCATGCTTTCATTGTATACGGTAAGCAGTATTTGGGTGACGTTGAACGGCACCTTAAACGGGTTAAACGCGTTTATATTCACTTTGAGTTTGAGATTGGCCTTGTTCCCTGGAGGAAGAATTTCAACGTCAAGCAACTGCGCACTTAGGGAAACTTTAAAGGTTGACGATACATTTACTGGAATATCTTCCAGCTCGACATTAAATCTAAGGTAATCTCCTATGGATACTCTGGCATTTCCCTTGAGTTGAATCTGTGCGCTTTCATATGACAATATCTCAGAGATTAAGTTGCTTACTGAGCTACTATACTTAGCATTTGTGACTATGTCAATGATCGAAGTTACAGTAGATGCTGCGGGTAATCTTATGAATGATTTAAGCAAGGCCTTTCCAACTACACTGTCATGATATTTCACGTACACATTTGCACTAAGCACTGAAAACGAGATATTGATATTATTCTTAACTTTCACCATTGACTTGAGCACTATGTTTCCATT
>DRAE01000044.1 GCA_011041895.1 Candidatus Bathyarchaeota archaeon | reverse complement strand
TGTTGGATATTCTCCACTATCAAATTCATATGTATTTAAGAGAGTAGCGTTCTCAAGGTTCACAACGTAAAGTCTACCTGTTAAACCAACTTTTCCAGCTATGTAGGCTATGTTATCTGAGCCTATAGTTGGTGAACCAACTATTTCGACACCGCTCTCTAAAGATAATGATGTTATTAAGGCTAAGTTGCTGAAATTAACCCAGTACGCATTCCCTCCTACTGTCACAGTAAATATTATGTCTTCGGTATCATTCCTGAATACAATCGGCGTTGCTCTAATGGCTTCGCCTACGGAGAGAAACGTACTAGAACCTTCAACGAAGTTGACCTTGTGGAGATATCCGTTATCATCACCTAACACTGCGAAAGTGCTTCCATCACCTTTGAGCCATGGTGTACAGTAAGATGGCCCTTGTAACAAGATGGGATCACGGCGAAGTTTGCCATTTTCCGTGTTTATAATGTATAGCTTTCCATTTGTGGATGAGATTATTAGGTAATTTCTCCAGAGCACTAGGCCTGCTGCTGATACTGCTCCTATGGTATCATTGCACCATATTATTTCATTATCTGCTGGAGCAAATCTATCTGTGAAACCTGTTCTATGATCGTTTCCCTGATATGTCATCCACCAATTTTCTCTGGGCTGGGCAGTTCCTATGTTATTTGCATTTGATGTTAATATAGGCAGTAAGAGGAGTGCAAGTGTAAGTGTTAGTAGTATGATTTTCACTTTAGTCATGTCTGGTCACCGTTCTATAAGTTCTTCTGTTGATTTAGATTTAGATTTTACAGCTAAATAATATTATCAGTTAAATATTTTAAACCAGTACTCAGAAATTTTGAAGTTAAAACGTCTCTTCTCTAAACCGTATCTTTCAGGGGGCTTTGTTAAGTGTCTGCGCGCTTTTGGCCTTGCAACATACAGTCCTGGGGCTATTGACCTAGGTATTTCAACCGGGATTTTCTTGGCGCTTGTTAACTTAAATTTGCATTTTTTACACTGATACCCCTTTCCTTTTCCCTCTGATTTCATGGTGGCTCCACATTTTGGGCATTTTGGATTTCTGTAAGTTACCAGCTTTGCCAATTCTATAATCTCGAGTTTCTCTAAATTTATCGACTTAGTGCCGTCTGGGGAGAATTTGACTGCGCCATAGGCCACTATTTTGTCTCCTGGAATAAGTTTTTGACATGTCTTTTGTAGAATCCCCGTTGGCTCGAAGGCAACACATCTTATCCTGCATCCCTTGGCATCCTTTGCTTCAAAAAATGTATGACTTCCAGTTATAGTTACGGGATTTGAAGATACCTCTAGCTCGATTATAACGTTCATGTATTGGAGAGCGTTTGTAAGCGAGGATATTTTAACCATATGCATATCTGTTCCTTGATTGCTTCTATAAATCACGTATCTTTCAATTGGCTCATACACTTTCACAATTTCATATGCCTTTAGGAGAATTGATGGATATTCCCCCCTTATCCCGTAGAGGACTGGATCTCTTCCATGGGGGGTTATAAGTATACGTTTTTCATCCACGTTGTTAAATGTGTAGGGGCGGGTAAGTTTATCCATCAAGTACACGCTTTCTACATCAATTTTCCTAGGAGTTCCTATATAGGTGGGGCATCTATATGCTAATAGTTCATATGTGTAATCTGTGTTCGTCAACGTCATCCCAATAGCGGCAAGAGCTCCAATTAGGCCTCTTTTATCCTTTAGAACTATGGTTTCGATTTTATGCCTTGATATCAGCTCCTCAGCTTTTTCGACTTTCGAGATATATCTCACTGTGAAGTATGCGAAATCAATTATGTCGTTAGGAATATGTTTGTCTTCAGTGACCAGTATACATGCACTTGGATTTGTATTTGGATCCTTTAGGTCAGAGTGTTTCTCCACGGTTTCAGATATGAGTTCAACTATTTTATCTACTATATTCTCTTCTGGATGCCGTACTCTGAGGCAGACAGCTCCATTCCCCCTAGTTTTCCATGGGGCATTGGGATTGAGCCTTATTAGATTGGGGTAATCTACAAACTTGACATCCCTTACTTTTGACAGTTTCTCCGCTAGAATTGCCCCAATATATGTTGTACAACCCTTTCTCGTAGAATCTGTGTCGTCGATACCTATATGTATGAAGGGCATTTGCCTTTTACTTCCTTTTAGCGATAGAGAAGAATGTATTTAACATAGCTAAAACTAGTGCAACTGCATTAACAACTATAAATGGAATATCGTTTATGAGGAATGCGTGTATGGTTAGAAGGAGACATCCAATAGTGTACATTGTCCATGAAATGACATAGCTTAAATCCCACTTCTTCTTTCGGATCTCCCCCATCTGTGAAACTAGGAACACCAGTATCAATATCATTCCAATGAAGCCACAAATCTCCATTTTCCCACCTCACATCATGGAGAGAAGCTTTATCACCATGTAAAGTGTGAAATGTGATAGTAAAGAGGCTTCAAATCCCTTTTCCATGAATATTGTTCCAAGCACAAAGCCGATGAAAGTATTTAATAGCAGGGCAGAATATATCCCCACTTCACTTGGGGAAGCTACAAACATGGTAAACACCATTGTATGAACAAGTGCAAAAGCTATAGCTGAAACTGTGCAGCTAATTATTGTACTTACTCTTTTGCTTCCGATTATGGCGATTATTAATGGGATCATGCATAGACGGAATATGAACTCCTCACAGATAGCCATTGAAGCAAGTAAAAATATCAATTCATGAAAACTAAGGTCTGTAACAAATATTGGAAGAACATCTTTCAGGATATAAACTGATGTAAAGTATATTATCAGGCCTATGGTGAAGCTTACTGGGATAAATGATTTAAAAAGCGACATAAGATGGCTTCTGAATTCACTATATCTTCCATCGATAATTGCTATGAGGAGGGGGGCTGCATCTATATCAACTTCTGCTGAAAGCACTAGACCAACCATCGAGAACACCATGAACATGAAAAATGACGCGGGAAATATCATGAACATTGATAGATGCTTAGAGTAGAGAACTTCCCCATAGAACAGCTCTAGAGTGCTTGTGAAGGCTATGCTTCCAATAAGGGAGAGTAGGAGAATCTCCTTAATGTATTGTTTAATGTATGATGAAATTGGCGGTGAATCCTCTCCCATGTTCAACCATTTTAAACATATTCCGGATAAGTATATAGAAGCATGCCCTCGATAGTTATAGGCTTGAGCTTCTGCGCTAGAGAGTATGCCTGCTGAAGCTTTGTAGCTCTTTCAGCGTGAATAACCATTATCACGTCTCCCTTGTTGACTTTGTGACCTCTTTTGAAAGGTGTAACTACCCCAGCTCCCTTCTCCTTCGGGGCTCCAGCTGCTCTGGCTATAGCTGTTATAGCTGAGTTATTTACATGAGTAACGTATCCATCGCATGGAGCTCTAATCTCAATCACATGCTCTCCAATTGGAATGTCCTCAGGCTTTATCGATGGATCCCCACCCTGCACTTCTATGATTTTCCTCATTTTCTCAAGAGCTTTTCCGGAGTTTAGAATCTTGTAAGCAAGCTCTTTTCCATGCCCCCTATGAGCTACTCCCCCCATTTCAAGTAATAGCCCAGCTAATGCAGTTGATTTCTCCAGAAGGCTTGTAGGTCCATTTCCATGGAGTGCCTCCAGCGCCTCCTTTGCTTCAAGAGCTGGGCCAACTGAGTGCCCTATTGGCTGTCCTCCGTAGGTTATACCGCATTGAACTTGCATGTCTAGTCTCTCTCCAAGTTCAACGAATAGATGTGCAAGTCTCCTACCATCCTTTACTGTTGGGGCTTTTGTCCCTGGGCCTGTTGGAATATCTATCACGAGGTAATTGGCTTTCACTGCAAGCTTTTTAGCCATTATGCTTGCCAGCATCTGGCTTTCAGGATCTATTCTCAGCTTGCGTTCAACGTTTATGAAGATGTCGTCTGCAGGGGCAAGATGCAGTGATCCTCCCCATACAATACATCCGCCGGCTTTGAGAGCTACCTCCTTTAGTTCATCAACTGTGAACTCTACTGGTGCTAGGACGCTCATTGTATCCGCTGTTCCAGATGGACTTGTTATGGCCTTGCTACTTGTCTTTGGTATGAAGAGTCCAGCTGCTGCCACTATTGGAACTATAAGTAGGGAAACCTTATTGCCTGGAACTCCTCCTAGACTGTGCTTATCATAGACTACTCTTTCAAAGTCTATGACTTCTCCAGTTTCAACCATGGCTCTAGTCAGATACTCTATCTCGCTCATACTCATTCCATGGAACATCTGAGAGAGTAGAAAGGCTGCTATTTCAACTTCTGTAAGTTTTCCACTTACAACATCGTTGATTATCGTGTATATTTCATCCTTTGAGAGATGTTTTCCACGCATCTTCTTTCTGATATAGGTTAGGGACTCAAAGATGTCTGTTATGGTTATTGAAGCCTCATCTCCCTCTTTTACACCTACCATGTCAGCTAATGGCTTGAATATGAGAAGATGACCTTTTTCAACTTTCTTTGATATCCTAGCATAAACTGTAAATTTCTTGCCATCGACTTCCACTATCAGTTTATCATTTATGCTAATGTCGTTCCTCGCGGCATCCTCTGGGTTCAGTACTCCAATGTTCTCTTCGATAGGCCAATCTAAGACTATTATCTTAAGTTCTTCCTTCAATTTCATCACCGGCTCCTATGTGGACAAATAATATATTTCAAAGGTTAAAGTAAAAGTTTCCCCTAGAAACTCTATCTCCGCTACTCCATCGATCACGTCAAAACAGTCAATTTCTCTAGCAGCTAAAGGTAGGTCTGATAACTTTAGCTCAACGATTTCTCCAGGAGCAACTGTAAATACCTCATAAATACTTTCTCTGAGAGAAACCTTGGGAATCCCCATCCAGTATCCTATTAGAGTATACGATATCATGATAAACTTTATGGGGTATTTCATGTTGTTTTTTATGTACACTCTTCTTTCCAAGTAGCGTTCGCTATTGACAGTCTTTTCCCTAAGCTCATATCTTACACTTATGCTCTTTAGAATGAATTTCCAGTTTATCTTAGTGTTTAGTTGTAATGGATGTGAATTAGATATGGATAACACTATTCTTACACTGCCAGTAAAGGTTATATTTATAGGGTCGATATAAAAGTGTGGGTCATTAGCCTCCTTATTCACTCCAAAGTGTTTTGCCATATCGTTTATCACACTTTTGGATATATTAACGACTATTGTGAACGCCAGTTTCTCCTCGGTTGAGGATATTTTAATTGGTTGAACAAGTTTGAAGTCAAACATGTGACGCGCGGTTGATCCATTGAATACGCTTCCAGTCATGTTAAGTATTAGCACATTTAGTTGATCCACTTCCAGAAATGAGCAGTTTATGACATAGTTCACTAATGCTTTGATCTTTAGTGTTTCAGCTGTGTCATTTTCCCAGAGTCTTTTTATGGAGAGAAGCGTTAGATTGTAGATAGACTTTGATATTGAAAGTGAAAACTCTTTTTCAACGTCAACTGAAAGTTTTACACCACATATGCCAAGTTTGAGCTTTGCTTCTACCTGAATAGCGTATGACAGGGATGTATTTGAAATCTCGAGTAACTTTGAAATCGTATTGTTTAGAAGCCACTCTGCACCTGTGATTGAAATATTAAATGTTTTCTCGGATCTTGGTAGAAGCGTGACTGTTCCATTTAGGTTGGCAGCTATGGGTGTAGTGTAGTTGATTCTCCCCGTGATATGTATTTCGTCTATTGTAATAGGGCAGTTGAGAGGATTGATCGAGGATATTTCTAGGAATATGTGTCTGAGATCGGTTTTCAATGACTTGATCTCGTAGAGCTGATTTATTGAGGGACCTAGAAGTGAGGTTGATAGGTTTCCAATTGAAGCTTTTCCTATGGCATTGCATATCTTGACTTGAAAAGACACATTCTCAATTAGTAAGTCTGTATATCCATCCTGTATAAGCTGGAGAAGCGTTTCATTAACTGCTGCTGTTAGGTGAATCTTCACTTTCACAGTGGATACTTGACTTTTCTCTATTTTGAAGGGTGCATCCATGAAGCCAAACCCGATAATATTTCCATCGTGTATTGCCTTGAACGATGTGTTCAGGATAGTGAAGGAGATATTGGTTGGATTTACAATGCTTATAGATGCACATGCAGTCATGTATTCACAAAGTGTAGCATTAAGTACTTTGAAGCTTACTGAATGCTTGAACTCTATATCTGTTTTGATTTTGGGCAGTTTTACTGTAAGTGGTATCATGAAGTCAAGTGTAGTTACCATAGTATCTATAATTTCAATGGTTAAAGTTTCTCCCAATGCGATGCACTGTATAAGTTTGTCCAGTGCAGAGGAGTTTAGAAGATATATCTTCAATGGAATTACTGTTTTTCTACCGACTTTAACCTTTTGATCCATTAATCCTTTACCGAAGATTGTTCCATTGACTGCCAAATTAAACTTTATCTCGCTAAGAGTAGTCTCCACTGGACTGTTAACTTGGACTATGGCTTCAAGATATTTTTCATCTACACTTTTAAGGCCGATGATTTGAAACGATAAATTTGATGATAGGTAGTTCAACCTAGACTCCACTAGGGATACTACAATAATGGAGAGTGCCAGTACCGCTAATGCTATAGCTAATTTGAGTTTTCCAACCATACACAGTCTCCCTCTCTAAGAATCAAATTGTCACTTATCCCTGAAAGGATGGAGTGTCATCTTCCAGTATAACTTTTGTATCTATTACTTTCAGCTTTAACATTTTAGCTATGTGAAGTATGCTTTTTAGACACTCGTATCCACTTTCCTTCTCACCGCATGTGACTATTATTGATGTTGGTTTCCCATCAACTTTTCTATAGATGTCATAGTATAGTCTATCAAACATTGACTTGAGCTCCCCAGGCATGTAGTCTAGATATGTTGGAGTTATCAATATCAAGCTTTTCGCCTCGATAAACTCGGATGGAGATACTTGTGAAGGAGACCGGTATATAAAGGGAGTCTCTCTGTTCTTTAATGCTTCAAGAACTTTACTTATTATTTCAAGTGTTTTCCCTGTTCCACTATATCCAATTACAAGTGTCCATGACATTTAATGTCATTATTTATTAGAGATATCCATAACATATTGTTAAATGCAGGGGAAATGCTACATTGAAAAGGCACTTATAGTGGATCCCAAGCGCAAGATCAACTTGATTGATGAAATACTTGGACTGTTTAAGGAGGCAAAGAGAAGCTTGTGGATAATGTCACCCTGCATAGACTACCAATTTTATAGACTTATAATGGATAAGGCTAGCGTAGGCGTTGATGTTAGAGTTATCACAAGGCCTAGAACCAGAATAAAGGGAAAACGGCTTAGAAAAATTGTTAAAGCTTTAGATGATAGTAGAAAGGTTCAGCACAAGAGCAGTAGGTTAACACATGCTAGGATAGCTATAATAGACAGTGAAAAAGCTGTAATATCGACTGGAGACTTTTCAAGGGATGGTTTAAAGGGGCAGTTTAACATATGCCTAGTTACAGATGACAAGCATTTAATTGCTCTTCTCAGAGATTTCTTTCTTAGCGCCTGGAGATAATCCATAGTCGCTTGGAGTGAAATAGAATACCAGTCGCCCACTCTGCCAATCTCTTATTAAGATTCTGGCAGCTTCATCTATGTTTAGTTTACCATCCTTCAGTAGGAGGCCCCTTCTCTCAGCTATTTTTGTAAGTATAGTATATGGGTCATCGGTATCAACCTCGATTTTGTAGGTTTCCTCAATGCTTAAAGTGCTCTTTCTAAGAGCTATCTCGAGAAGCTTGAGAGCCGGGATAACGGGGTCGTCAAGAGATTCAGGTCTTAGGGCACTTATAACGGCTATTTCAGGCTCCTTTTTAGGAGATGGAAAAACTCCAGGAGTATCTATCACATGTATCATTCGAGAGGCTTTAACCAGCTGCTTGTGCTTTGTAAACCCTGGAATTGGAGAAGTGCCTAAAGAGTGTCTTCCCTTCAATATGTTTATGATCGATGACTTGCCAACGTTTGGATAGCCCACGACGGCAACCTTTACTGGAAGCTTTGGAGCATTTCTCTTGATAACCTGCCAGAGCCTCCTTGTTCCAAGTCTGTCTCTTGCGCTTATGTAGATTGTCGGATGCTCTCTCGAGAATATTTTTCTCCACTCCTCCATAACTTGTCTTGGGACGAGATCTGACTTGTTTATGACGAGTATAAGAGGCTTTCCTTTTCGCTCAACTACTTGCTCTATTCTCCTACACCTGCTTTCAAGCGGTATCCTAGCGTCAAGAACCTCTATCACTAGATCTGCTTCTGAGATGACTTGCCAAACTATTCGATCGAATTTAGAAGCCATGCCTAACCAATTATACTTAAGAGCCTCCCTTCAATAACTTTAATTGAGAATGTTTAAGACTGGAGTTGCATCACTTCCATTGCATGGTGGAAAAGCTCCTAGATGGCTTTTCAATAGAATGGTTAAGCTTGGAAGAGCTATACTTGAGGTTATAGCTGAGGAGTATGGGGTAAGGGAGATTTTGGTAAGGTTATCTGATCCATGCTGGTTTCAAGCTTTTGGATGTGCATTGGGCTTTGACTGGCACTCAAGTGGACTTACAACCGTTACATGCGGGGCCTTGAAAGAGGCTTTAAAGGATGGCACTCTTGACTTGATCTTATGCGGTGGAAAAGGAAAGGTTTCTCTGAAGACGCCTGATGAAATTGTGAAGGCATGTGATATACTTGGCATTGGAAGCTCACGCGAGAGGAAGCTTATCCATGCAAGTAGACTTGTCGCTAAAGTCGACAACGCTGTCTTGCAGGATGGATATCAGCTTTATCATCATGTTATAGTTTTTGACAGGAATGGAAACTGGGTGGTTATCCAGCAGGGAATGGATGCTGATAATGGAACTGCCAGAAGATATCACTGGCTTTCATTCAATGTTGAAAGGGGATTTTTCAACTCCCCTCACTCGGGGATAATAGGAGATATAAAGAGAGGTGCCGTACTCAACATGGCATCAAGGTTAAGTGAAAAAGCAAGAAAGGTTTCAGTAGATATTGTCAAGGATGGCCCCGTTAAGGTTAAGAAGCTGTATCTTGAGGTGCAATCTCTTAAGGAGGATACATTACTAAAATGGATTCCAGGATTGAAGAAAAACTCCGTGAATGTTAGAGAGCTTAAATATCTTGAAATGCCTAGAAACATTAACTGGAATGCCCTTCGCGAAGCCTATGAGATTTCACCTTCTAACTATGAGGAGCTTATACTGGTGAAGGGATTGGGTCCTTCAACTGTAAGAGCACTAGCGCTGATATCTGAGCTAATCTATGGAACACCCATTGACTGGGCTGACCCTGTGAAATACTCTTTTGCAGTTGGTGGAAAGGATGGAGTCCCATTTCCAGTGAAAAGAGATGTCATGGATGAAGCCACTAAAATGCTCATGGAGGCCATAGAGAGTGCTAGAATAGGTGAAAGAGATAAGTTAAAGGCCTTGAGAAGGTTAAGGTCATTTGCTCCACCAACATTGATTTAGGTGATCTATATGGTGAGGGTAGAGGAGACAGGATTTGGATACATTGTCATCAATGGTAAGAGATTTGATCACGACGTAGTTATTAGAACTGATGGAAGTATTGAGGCTAGGAAAAAAGAGCTCTCAAGCAGGTATAAGAGATTTATTGGACATACGCCGCTGGGACCTGAGGAGGCCATTGACCTGTTAAGGGATCAACCAGAGATTGTAATAATTGGCACGGGACAGTATGGAGTGCTCCCAATACATGAGGAAGCTGAGAAGATTTTGAGCAAAAGTGGGGCTAGGATCATTAAGCTTAAAACTCCGGATGCTATTAGGGAATACAACAAGCTATCATTGAAACACAGGACTACAGCTCTCTTTCATGTAACGTGTTAACTTAATACATGTATGCGATAATATAGTGTAAGTGTGTCATCTGAGAGAGTTGAGTGCCATGGATAAAGTTAACGTAGCCGTTATAGGAGTAGGTGTCTTCGGAAAACATCATGTGAGAGTTTATAAGAGCTTGAAGGAGGCAAATCTGGTATCAATATGCGATGTAGACGAGAGAAGGGCAAGAGAGATAGGTGAACTTTATAACGTAAAGTACTACACGAGCATAGAGAGAATGTTTGAAAAAGAGGATATTGAGGCTGTGAGCATAGTTGTTCCAACTTCAAAGCACTATGAAGTTGCAAAGAGAGTTTTTGAATATAACGTTCACGTATTAATTGAAAAACCGTTGGCCAGCAGCATCAGAGAAGCTGAGGAAATCGTTAGAGAAGCTAAGAGGAGAAACTTAAAGCTAATGGTTGGACATCTCGAAAGATTTAATCCAATCGTGGGTAAGGTTAAGGATATCATTGAGAGAGAAGAGTATGGCAAGTTAATTTCAATTCATGCCTATAGGCTAGGTCTTTACCCTACAAGAGTCCAGGATGTTGGGGTGACAATTGACTGGGCCATACATGACGTTGATGTAATGAGATTCATCGTGGGAGACAAGGTGGCTACAGTTTATGGATTAGTTGATGATGCAGGTGGGCAAGACTCAATTTCACTAGCGCTTCTAGAGTTTAGGAATGGAGTTTATGGAAGCTTAGAGGCTAACTGGAATACGTCAATAAAGGTCAGAGGAGTCAGAATAGTTTTAAGGGATGCAATTATGAACATGAACTACATTAAGCAAGAGGTGAAAATCTATACGAGAGTCGAAAATGCGCCTGAGTGCAAGTCCTTTGAAGAGTTTGTGATGAGATTTGGGGAACCCCCATGCTCAACTGTAAGGGTAAAGATTAGAGAGCCTCTGGAAAACGAGCTTAGATTATTTCTCAAAAGCATAATAAGTGGAGAGGAGCCTCCAGTTAGTGGTGAGGATGGAATTGAGAACCTTAGGATAATTGAGGCGATACTTGAATCATGTAGAACAGGTAAACGCATTAAACTGCATTAGATGAAGCAATTTAAGAGTTTTATATTTGCTCAACTGTAAATCTAATAAGGGGAGGGAGAACTAAACTGAGTATTTTGGACCGGATGCGGGAATACTCCCGTCTCACAAAGTTAGCATCTTTATCGCGTAGATACTTTGTCATTGGAGCATTTGATGGAGCATTAACAGTTCTAGGAGTTGTTATGGGAGCTTATTTCGGTGGAAGCATGAATGTAAAAATAATTCTAACGTCTGGGCTTGGAGGAGCTATAGCACTTGGAGTCTCAAGTTTCTGGGGTGCATGGGAGGCAGAAAAAGCAGAAAGGGAAAAAGAGTTCAAGGAGTTAGAGAGACATCTCCTAGAGGATTTAAGTAACTCAATTTATGCGGAGGCAAAAACATTCGCAGTTTTCTGGGCATCGTTTATACATGGAATTGCCCCGATAATAACAGCCCTTATACCGTTGTCCCCGTTCCTGTTCATGGATGTTACCCAAGCTATATGGGTTTCCATAGGTGTAACGCTTGCATCACTGTTCATTATTGGAGTGTATCTTGGAAATATTTCTGGACAGAATGTGCTTTGGAC
>DRAE01000024.1 GCA_011041895.1 Candidatus Bathyarchaeota archaeon | reverse complement strand
CGTGGCCCCATATATCTAGAGATTTCAGTGGAGGAAGAGACTAATGCCGATGAATCTACCAGCTGAGGCAAAGGCTGCATATGCAAGATATCTCGCAGCTAAAACTATATGGGAGAAGATAGAAGCTTTAAAAGACTACTATGCCAAGATACCAAAGCACAAAGGAACCGCTAAGGAAAGAGCGAGGATAAGGAAGAAAATTGCTGAACTTGAGAAAGAGCTCATGTTGCAACGTGAGAGAAGGAGAAGAGTTGCTCATCATATAGTTCAGCTTTTCATGGTAAAGAAAGAGTTTCCACAGGTTCTCCTCATAGGTTTCACGAACTCTGGTAAAAGCTCCCTTATAAGAAAGCTTACTAATGCAACGCCTGAGATATCTGACTCTCCTCTTACAACGAGATATCCTGTCCCAGCAAGTCTACCATATAAGGACTACTCTATACAACTTGTCGAAGTCCCCGACTTCCTTGGTTTACCGCATGCACGTGGTCCAGTAATGCATCTCGCCAGAAATACTGATCTAATTGCAATAGTGGTTGATCTATCAATTGATCCCATCCTTCAAGTCGAAACCATACTTAGGGAGCTTGAAAAGGAGGGCATATACATCAACAAATCCCCTCCTCCCATAAAGATTAAGAAGACAGGCTCCGGTGGCATAATTATACTCGGTATTCACAATTATAAAGGCGATCTAAACGAGTTAAGAGAGTTGTTGAGAGAATATGGCTTCCAAAATGCGATAGTGACTATAACAGGTAAAATAACGGTTGACGACGTGATAAGAGCACTTGACAGAAGCGCAGTGTATAAGAAGGCTGTAATCATAGCTACCAAAGGCGATCTTCCTGGATCCAAGAAAAACTATGAAAAACTGGTTGAGAAGTACGGCAAACTGTTTAAGATATATCCCACATGCACCAGAATCTCTGATAAGGAGAAGTTAACCGAGTTCCTAGCAAAAAGCTTTGACATAATAAGAGTTTATACAATGGATAAAACTGGCAAACGCTCAGATAAGCCAATTCTCCTAAAAAGAGGCGCAGACATAGGTGACTTGATTAAGCATCTTCACAGAGCATTTCTTGAAGGCTTTTTATACGCTAAGGTATATGGGCCCTCAGCCAAATATCTAGGTGAAAAAGTCGGATTAAGGCATAAGCTGGAAGATGGGGATGTTGTTCAGATCGTGTTAAAATAGGTGATAGTTGGCATATTAAAGATTTTCTTCTACTCTCATACAAGTATATAATTGGTGACAAAATTGTCTGTAAGACTATCTGAGGAAGACATTAGGAAACTTTCAGAGCTTCAAAAATATCTAGTAACTAGGCTAAAGGATCTCAAGAGAAAAGTTGAGTTAATAGAATCCTTTCTACTGGTAATTGATAAGGTACTCGCCCAGGCGAGTTTCGTCCGTGGAAGCGAAGTTCAGGAAATGGCTAGAACCGAGGCTAAGCCGACACCACCAGCGATTAGACGTGTACCTATAAAGCACGTGGATGGAACTACACTTGCTGAGCTTCTGATAGATAAAAACAAGATAGTTGTCCTCATGGCTCCGGGAGTAAACCTTCATAAGGCAACTCGACCGTTCGAGTCCTTCTTTATAAGGGATGTACTTGAAGCCATGAGAGAAAGGGACTATGAAAAATACAGCAGAGGAGAAATTCAACCGGGTCAAATATTGGACTATAGGATTCAAAGCGATGAAAATGGAGTACTCCAGAAAATTGAGATCCTAAATGTAAGCGATGAAAAGCGTGTAAGAGAAATTAAAAGTGCAATCAAGTGGACGTTGAGAAGAATGTATGAAAACGAGTACCTTACAGGTAGTCAATCTAAATAATTAAACTTCCAAATGTTAAGTTTATATGGTGGTAAGATTGTCAGCGGGCTCACACACGCCTGAGGAAGGTACAAGGCGGAAAAAGTACGAGGTCAAAGTTAGAAGGCCCGATGAAAGGGAAGTTCCTGACATTTCGCCACTAGATGTTAGAGGTGAAGATGGAACTCCATTAGAAGTTGCTGAAGTGCTTGACAGAGTAATCAAGAAAGCTGAGGAGATCGAGCTTGAAACTGAGCGTTTAACCACTATAGTGACGATGAGAAGGTTTGCCCTCTTTATGAGTGGAACCCTGATAATAATCGGTTTCATGATCCTAATAACAGGTATAATGCTTCAAACGGGAGGAATTCCTAGGGAAAGTCTAATTGACTGGATCGGAATTTTCATGGGTTTAATACTGGCATCCGGCGTACTAAACATGATAGCTGGCTTCATGTTATTGCTCAAGTAGGGTGCCTGTATTGGCTACCACTGAGAAACTGATAAAAAGCATAGTGCGGACTAAGAAGATCAAGATCGTTACTGGAAGCATGCAATGTAGTGTGGGCTTCCTCATGCTCTCAACTCTGTATATACTTACAACAAACCCGGAAAGTATTGAATCTGTAATAATACTACACCCGTATAAGCCTATAGTACTTTACCTATTAACCCTGTTCACATTCTCTACACTTGCAAATGGGCTATCTCTTATAGCCTCCGCATGTCAAAGGCCAAGGTGATAGCAGTGGCGAGGGAGAAGTTATTTCGTGAAGGTGATGTAAAAGGAAAGTATGTTATAGATGCCAAAGGGAGGATAATTGGAAGAGTTAAGGGGCTAGTTCTTTCACAGGATGGCAAGGATTTTGGCATATTAGTGACTGTTGAGAAGGATGGCATTGTTGTAGATGATAACCTGTTTATCAGGTCAAGGGACATAAGGGCAATATCAGATGTGGTACTTCTAGACGTTATAGTTGATGTAACAGAAGTGGCTGAAGAAAAGGCTAGTGAGTAGAATAGAATGGAGTATAAGAAGCTCAAAAGAGTTCTAGGGCTAAAAGAGGCTACCATGATAGGGCTGGGTGCAACGCTAGGACCCGGAATCTTCATAATTGTAGGCAATGCATCCTATATGGCTGGGCCAGCTGTAATAATTAGCTACATTCTAGGTGCAATCAGCACTTACCTATGCGCATTCTGCTATTCAGAGCTTTCAGCAGCTATTCCAACTGCTGGGGGAGGATACACGTTTACGAGGAGGTCCCTTGGAGTTTTTCCATCATTTATGACCGGATGGTTTATGTTCTTTGGAAATCTTGTATACTCATCTTTTGCATCTCTCTCATTTGCAGTAATCCTTAGGCATCTTCTGTGCTCCCTAGGATACGACTATGGAAACATAGGAGTAATCATAGTTGCAGTGGCGGCTCTCATATTCTTTTCATACATGAACTATAGAGGGGCTAAGGAAACTGGATACGCTCAAGACATTATAACAATATTTTTAATAGTTATACTGCTGGGAACTGTTGGATACGCCATATACCACATCTACACGAATGGTAGCCTTTTGATCAAGACAATATCATATGAAGGCTTTATGCCAAGAGGGTTCTGGTCAATTCTATCGGCTTTAGGCTACATATACGTTCAGTTCATAGGTTTCGAGATAATATCAACTGCAGCTGAGGAGATCAAGGAGCCTGAGAAGAACATTCCAAGAGCCATAATGATAACAGTAACTCTCTCGACGATACTTTACATTTCAATTGCCATAATTGAAATGAGCGTGATACACTATACCCAGCTTAATACAGATGTCCCTCTTGGCGATGTTGCCGAGAAAATGTTAGGTGCATTGGGCGTTCTAATAATCGACGTAGCTGGAATCTTTGCATCCCTGTCGACGCTCAACGCTGCTCTAATAGCTGCCTCAAGAGTTCTCTTAGCCCTCAGCAGAGACGGATTTCTCCCTAAGTTCCTTTCAGAAGTACATGAGAAATGGGGTACCCCAAGCAACGCTATACTTGTGGTTCTATTCTTTTCAGCCTCATTCGTGCTGAGCGGAAGTGTGAATTACGTTGTATATCTCTCAGACTTCGGATACCTTGTTGGGTTAACCTTCATAAACTACTCGGTTATAGCCCTAAGGAATAAAAGAAAGTTGCTGTGGCGCCCATATAGGGTTCCAATATACCCCATTGTACCGATAGCTGCCGCAGTTTTCTGTGCGGCGATCATATTCCTACTGGATATACATGCCATTCTCTCGGGTATAATTTTCGCAGTGATTGGCGTAGTGGTGTACTACATGATCATAGTGGGTATGGAGAGGGTATCGATTATGCTGGGCGGTGCCTCTGCAACGATAGGCGTTTTCCTAATATTAGTAGCGGTTGGTTTGCATTCTCCATTCGGCATAACCATAGTTCCTAATCCCGTTATGAGAAACATTGTCACAGCCTTCCTTAGCGTAGCAGGCTTCGTGAACGTACTTGGGGGAGTTATACATCTCCTCGTCAAGTAAATCGAAGCTTTTAAACGTGAAGAGAAAGGTTGTACAAGCGATATCAGAGGCAAGATCTCTTTACTCGAAAATTGCAACCAACCCTCCGAGAATTGTTAAAGCTTTCATAGATACTGAGACCAATGTACTTTACATTATTGTCGAGGATAGGCCGGACAAGGCCGCTATAATAGGGCATGGAGGCATAATAACAGCCAACGTCAGAAGACTGCTAAAGGTGCCCGACATCAACATACAGGCAAAAACAGACTTATACTTGAAGCGCATGAGAATAAAGGCTGCATTGAAAGTTCTCGAGGACGTAGCTTCAAAAAACTACTCTGAAAACATTACTCTCTTCCTTGAACACTATATGAAACCTCTCCTAGAGTCAGAGCTCAGGTTCCCTCCCAGAAAAATCCCCCAAATAGCTATGGAGCATAAGCCTCAATGTATTGTCGCCTTCTCAGGAGGAGTTGATAGCTTCGTTTCAATGGTGATATTGAAAAAACTTGGTGTCGACTTCAAGGCTGTAACAGTAGATCCCGGAAGGATGGTTATTACACCCGACATTAGGGAAATGATAATGACATTATGTAAAACCCTAGAGGTGGAACACGCATTTATAGAGGCACCTGAGATAAGAGAAGTTCTAGTCAGGGCATCAAGACATGGCTTTTCCCCATGCGGTCAATGTACGGATTTAATGTTCAAGAAAATTCTCGACTATGCCTCTAAGATGGGCACTGACATCATAGTTTTTGGAAACCTTCTTCCCACGGGGATACAGTCAATGTCCATGGTAGACGGTATTTTAAGGGTGAATCTTCCTGGAGCATTGGCAATGACCAAAAAGGATATATTACTAATGGCTAGGTCAAATGGGCATCCGCTTAAATATGTTTTCTCATATGGATGTCCATTTCTCAATGCTCTTTTCAGGAAGTATCCCTCTACTATCTACGCCTCCTTTGATAGGATACTTAGAAAGGTTAGGGCTGGCATAATGGAACCTGGCTTTGCTCTCAAGCTAATGAAGGGTATACTCAAGGCCTCTATCAAAGGTGCCTAGTCTATGCTGGCAATGGCCTTGTCAACGCTGTGAATCACCGATCCATTTCTTTCAAGCTCTTCTTTAACCTTCTCATACCTTATATTATCTCCTCGAATAGTTATGGTAACCTTCTCCGTTTCTTGGTCAACCTGTGTAACCGAAACGTCTACGTACTTTATACCTTCCAGTCTAACTAGGTTCAAAGCAAGTTCATGTATGAGAGGTTCTCTAGGCTTTAACACATCTAGAACAATAAGTTTCAGCTTCAATTTTGTTTAGCACTCCAGCTCCTTCTAGTTTACTAAAGAAATTACATCATCTAAGAATTATAAATTTTTCTAAGTAAGAGCTGCCACGTTACCGCAAAGTAAATAACAAGGTCTAGGATATTTTCTTTTGAAATGTCTGAACTCGAGGCTCTCATAAGTAAGAGTATTTTGGAAGCCAGCATTCAGGCTGTGCCAGAGTTCGAGGAAAAGATCTGCAGAATGCATCTCAACGAAAATCTACTCATCGACCGTTCACTTTTGCTTGAGATAGCTCAGGAAATTCTTCCTAAACTTGACTTCAGGAAATATCCTCAGCCCTACTATAAATCGCTAGTAGGAGACTTGGCAGAGTTTCTTAATGTTGATCCAAAGAATGTGTTTGTTGAGAGAGGCTGCGAGACTCTATTAAAGTATATGGCACTCCTATTCAACAAAGCCCGCTTCCTAATAGTTGAGCCGACATTTCCCATTCTAGCATACTACTGCAAGGCTTTCGGAGTTAATTTCAACAGAGTACTCCTAAAAGAGGATTTCTCACTTGACGTCAACAGGATTTTAGCCTATAACCAGCAGTGTAATATCCTTTTCATGGCCTCACCCAACAATCCAACTGCAAATCAGTTTTCCAAGGAGGATATCTCCACAGTACTGGAGAACTGGAAGGGGCTTGTGATCGTAGATGAAGTTTACGTGAACTTTGGGACTTATACTGTACTTAACCTAGTTGAAGATTTCGATAATGTGATCATCCTAAGAAGCTTCTCAAAGGATGCTGGCCTCAGCGGCCTAAGATTCGGCTACATTATAGCATCTGAGAAAATCATAAACCGCATTAAAGTGCTATCAGGTCCATTCCCCATAGACGTCTTTTCATGTGAGATGGTTAGGGCAGTACTTGACAGGTGGTCCTACTTTAGATCGATGATACATTCAGTGATAACTGAAAGAGAACACTTTAGGGTAATACTGAAGGAGATACCCGAGATAATCGTATACCCATCAGATACCAATTTCATCCTAGTTCGCTTCCCAAGAAGCGTTAAAGCCGAATACATTGTAAAGTTGCTTCTCAAAAGAGGGTTTGCAGTCAAGGATGTAGGTGAATACCCACTACTAACTAACTGCATAAGAGTAACTGTCTCAACCAGAGAGACTAATGAGGCATTTACATCCGTACTCAAGGAGATAATTCCAAAGTTCATGTGGGAATAAAATGGAAGAGAAGATAAACAAGATAATTCCAGTAATCAGAAAACTTACCCCATCTCCCCATGCTTCAAGCGAGGAAATACGAATACATGAGGTAAACTCATACTACTACGGTCTAAAACCAGAGATTCTCATGGAAAATGCTGGTGCCTCCGTTGCAGAAGTTGTCCATGAAAGATTTCCAGTAGATAATTTTAGTAATGTTCTAGTAATATGTGGCACAGGAAACAATGGTGGAGATGGTTTTGTCTGTGCTAGACACCTAACTTTGAAGGGCTACTCGGTCAAGGTGGTTCTCCTAGGGTCGCCAGAGAAAATACGAAGCAGAGAGGCTAAGCTGAACTGGAATCTTCTCTTAATGTCAGAGACTAAAGTGTACACGACGACAGACCTAGATTTAATTTCACAACTTCTTAACAGCTCGGACTTAGTGGTGGATGCAATATTTGGGATAGGGTTGAAAGGGGATGTAAAAGAGCCTTTTAGAAGCATAATAGAGCTCATAAATAGCTCGGGTAAACCTGTTGTTTCAATAGATCTTCCAAGTGGGCTCGATGCTGATAAGGGTGCTCCATGTGGAGTCTCCATTAAGGCGACATTAACAGTAACGTTCCATAAAGCCAAGCTAGGTTTCAAGAATACTGGATCATCAAAGTATGTTGGGGATGTCATAGTCTCTTCAATAGGTATACCAAAGAGCGTGGAATTTCTGACAGGAATAGGCGACTTCAAATTTTCACTGAAGGAAAGAGATGAATTTTCAAAGAAAGGTGACAATGGTAGAGTGCTTGTAATAGGAGGATCTGACAGATACAGTGGGGCTCCAGCGATATCTGCCTTAGCTTCACTTGCATGTGGAGTGGACATATGCGTAGTTGCTGCTCCAAAAGCTATATCGAACGTTATCAGAAGCTTCTCCCCCTCGCTCATAGTCTGGAGCTATAAGGGAGATTTTCTCTCGGAAGAGAATGTTAAGCAGGTGCTGGAGCTGGCTCAGTCATATGAATTTGATTCAATTGTAGTTGGGCCTGGACTAGGCACTAGAGAGGAGACGCTTTCCGCTATAATTTCTCTTCTCGATGAAATTAAGGATCGTAGGCTTGTCATCGACGCTGATGCACTTAAAGCTCTATCAAGTTCTGAGATAAAGTTCAAGCTAGATAATGTGATAATGACCCCGCATCTCGGTGAGCTCTCAAGGATGCTTACAGCCAAAATAGGAAATAGCGTTGCCAGCAGACTTGAGGCGGCAAGAGAAGCCTCGCAGAAATTTAATTCCACCATATTACTGAAAGGGCCAATCGATACAATTGTATCCGGTGACAAAGTAAAGTTCAATGTCACAGGAAATGCTTTAATGACTGTAGGTGGAACAGGAGACCTTCTCTCGGGAATGTGCGCCACCTTGATGGCATGGGGAAATCAAGCATTTAAAGCAGCATGTGCCGCTTCATTTGTGAATGGCTTTATAGGGGATATGCTGAGAGACGAGAACCTCTACAGCATCTCTCCAATAGATATTATATCAAGAATCCCTGAAACATTTAAGAGGTTATCTTTAAAGCAGTTCTAGGATACAATCTATTAATGCAACGAAAATATGCTGTCCACGTTATAAGAGACTTCTGCAAGGGATGCGGCATATGTATGGTCCTCTGCCCAGCTAAAATTCTAACTTTGTCCAAGGACTGTAACAAGCGTGGGCATCATTATGTGATAGCCAAAGAAAATGGATGCTTGGGATGCCGAACATGTGAGCTTACGTGCCCCGACTTTGCAATCTTCATTGAATGCCTAGAAGAGAACAGTGAAAAATAGCGTGTACAAGATCTCAGTGACTATGCATAACACTATCCCGCCTTTTATAAGCCTACTTCCTCTGGCAGGCTTAGAGGAAAGAGCCCACACTATAATCCCTATCACTATCAAACCCACATAAATTGCCCTTAACATTATGAGAGCTACGCCAGCAATCTTAACTATCATAAACATGAGAAGCTCATGAATGTACTGGAATAACATTGACAGTATTTGCTCAATGTCTTTAACCGTCAGATATACCGTTGCAGTTGGCATCCCACCATAATATTTCCAATCGGGTTTTTAAAGCCCCAAAATCTCATCTATCCGATACAATGTTTATTGCAAGTGCGTCATATTTACATAGCTACAGCTAACCATGAAAAGTGAGTGCATATGTACGAGATACTTGAGATTAAGGAGATAGCCAAAGAGACTTACATGGCTAAAGTCAAGGCCCCGCTCATAGCTAAAAAATTCAAGCCAGGACACTTCGTGATCGTTAGAGTGCATGAAAAAGGTGAACGCATACCATTAACGATAGTTAAAGCAGACAAAAGAGAGGGAAACATAACTCTCATTTTCAAGGTCGTTGGAAAGACGACTTTAATGCTTTCAAGAATGTCATGTGGAGATTCCCTAGCAGATATAGTTGGCCCCCTTGGAAATCCATCTGAGATAGACAAGTTTGGAAACGTGATTTGCATAGGTGGCGGAGTGGGCATTGCACCAATATATCCAATCGTTAAAGCGCTCAAAAATGCTGGAAACTATGTCATAACGATAATAGGTGCCAGATCATCAGACTATCTATTCCTTGAAAAGGAGCTCTCAGAGATCAGCGATGAACTCTATATAGCTACAGATGACGGGAGCAAAGGCTTCAAAGGCTTCGTAACAGACGTTCTCAAGAGCATACTTGAAAAACGCGGAGACCAGATAAACAGGGTGATCGTTATAGGCCCAACGATAATGATGAAGATTGCAGCGGAGATAACTAGACCCCTTAAGATCAAGACAATTGCAAGCTTAAACCCAATTATGGTCGATGGAACGGGAATGTGTGGTGCATGCCGAGTAAAGGTTGCAGGAGAGATTAAATTTGCATGTGTTCACGGACCAGAGTTTGATGCCCACGAAGTGGATTTCGATGAGCTGATAAATAGATTAAACATGTACAAGGAGCTTGAATACCAGGCATTAGAGAAATATCTGGGTGAGAAAAGTGAAAAATAAACAGGTTCCGATGAGAAAGCTTCCCTTAGATAAGAGGCTCAGAAGCTTTGATGAAGTCGCCCTCGGATACGATCTTAAAGAAGCTACATTGGAAGCCCAAAGATGCCTACAGTGCAAAGACCCCCCATGCGTGAAAGCATGCCCACTACACGTCAACATTCCAAAATTCATCAAGCTTCTAAGAGAGGGAAAGTTAAAGGAGGCTGCCAACGTTATCCTAGAGCAAAACCCATTCCCATCAATCTGTGGCAGAGTATGTCCACAAGAGGAATTATGCCAAAGTGCATGTGCTCTCTCTAAGATTGGAGAGCCTGTTGCAATTGGCCGTTTAGAGCGCTTCATAGGCGACTACATACTTGAAAACAACATAACCCTGCCAAAGAAAACGGTATCTGGAAACAAGCTTAAGATAGCTATAGTAGGTTCAGGCCCTGCAGGTCTTTCGGCAGCGTACTTCTTATCTATGCATTCATGTGAGGTAACTGTATTCGAGGCCTTGCATGAGTTTGGCGGCGTTCTCGTATATGGAATCCCAAACTTTAGACTTCCAAAAGAAATTGTCTATAAGGAAATTGAAAGGCTAAAAGCCTCGGGAGTTAAATTCGTAAAAAATGTGATAGTTGGAAAAACAGTTACTGTAAAGGAGATTTTAGAATTCTATGACGCAGTCTTTATAGGCACAGGAGCCGGGCTACCAAATATACTCAACATTCCAGGGACAAATCTCTGTGAAGTTTATTCAGCGAATGAATTCCTGATAAGGATAAATTTAATGAGAGCCTACAAGTTCCCTAACTACGATACCCCGATCAAAGTAGGTAGAAAGGTCATAGTTATCGGTGGCGGAAACGTTGCAATGGACGTTGCAAGATGCGCTAGAAGGCTAGGAGCAGATGTAACAATAGTTTACAGGAGAACGGAAAAGGAAATGCCCGCTAGAAGAGAGGAAATAGAGAATGCGAAGGAGGAAGGTGTAAAGTTCAAGTTCCTTGCTTCTCCTGTGAGGATAATAGGTGAAAATGGACATGTGAAAGGAGTCGAGTTTATACGAATGAAACTTGGCGAACCAGATGAAAGTGGAAGAAGGAGACCTATTCCAATTCCAGGATCAGAGTTTGTAATGGAATGCGATACTGTAGTCTTTGCCATAGGTCAGTCGCCTAACCCACTTATTCCAAACACTACCCCTGAGATAAAGACGAATCAATGGGGATGCATAATAATCGACAAAAACAACATGACTACAATGCCAAGGGTATTTGCTGGAGGGGATATCGTGTCTGGAGCTGCAACAGTCGTAGAGGCTGTAGCAGACGGGAAGAAAGCTGCCTTTTCCATGATGAAGCTCCTAGGAAAATAGTGTACTTTTATAGAGTAAGCTCTTTTTAATAATCGAGGTGCAGGATATGGCAGACATCAAAGAAAACATAGTTGAAAAATTATTGAAAGGTGAAATCAAGCTCTACCAAGTTGAACGGCTTGTAGGCAATGACGTAAACAAGGCAGCTGAAATCCGTAGGAAAATGCTTGAGAAAAAGCTTGGAATAGGCCTAAGTCACATTGGATTTAAACCCATCGACCTAAACTTAACATTCATGAAAAACATTGAGAATGCCATTGGCGTTGCCCAGATTCCAATGGGGGTAGTAGGCCCATTAAAGGTCAAAGGAGATTATGCCGATGGAGAATATTATGT
>DRAE01000096.1 GCA_011041895.1 Candidatus Bathyarchaeota archaeon | reverse complement strand
GCTATGATATTTTTTCCTTCCATTTCGACGAGAATTTTCTTACCAACAGCCTCATTGATCCTTTCATAGACTTGCTCTGCTGTAACCCCTCTCTCCTCGAGTGAATGTTCATCTAAGATCACTCTAATAGTCGATGTGAGAATGTCTGTTTCAATGTCTCTGGTAAGATCTTCTGCTGTGGTTTCCTCTATTTTACTTGCAACTTCTCTTGCCTTTGAAAGAACCTTGTTATAGGGTGGTCTGAGGTAAACAGTCATGATGGGGGTAGAGGGTTGTCTTCTAGCGTCTAGTATCTCAATTATTCTGGGAAGACCCAATGTAACGTTGATTTCCCTAACTCCAGCGTAGTGGAATGTTCTGAGAGTCATCTGAGTCGCAGGCTCGCTTATTGACTGTGCAGTAACTGTACCAATAGTTTCTCCGGGATCTAGGAGTGATCTACGATATCTCTTGACAACCTCCTTAATGATCTTAACTATCAGATCCTTGTCTGTTACTCTCTGGGATATAAGCTCCTCCCTTAGCTCTGTTAGGATTTTATCTGAGAGTTCACCTTGAACCTTTTTCAGTTCCTCGTCTATGAACTCCAAAATCTCCTTTGGCATTCCACTTTTCATTTAGCTCCCTCCGTCATCAACACAGCTTCCACTATCTTCTTAACGTTTACAGCCTTACCATGGTCTGACTTTGCAACACTTATACCATCTCCACCATACTTGAACTGTATAATGTTTCTGTCAGCGTCTCTAACCGTTCCATCATAGTCCACGTACAGATCCTCCAATGCGTATAGCAGTCTTCGGTACATATATCCGCTCTGTGAAGTTCTGACAGCGGTATCCACCAAGGATTCTCTGCCTCCCATAGCGTGGAAGAATAGCTCAAGTGGGGTTAGGCCATCCTTGTAGTTTGAGAAGACGAACCCGTGAGCTTCTGGCCCTAGGTCATACTGCTTGAAATGTGATAGAGTTCTATGCTTGAATCCTCTTAGGACTCTTTCTCCTCTAATAGATTGCTGACCTAGGCAAGCTGCTGTTTGAGTGATGTTAAGTGGATTTCCTCTGGCTCCAGTTCTAGTAATCAAGGCTGTTGGAGACTCTCTTTTAATATACCTACTAATTATTTCTCCAAGAGAGTCTCGACCTTCCGCAAGAATCTGCATTATCTTCATTTCAAGGGTTTCTCTAAGTGTATGACCTGGAAGTCTCTTGAGTTCTCCTCTCTTATAGATTTCAATAAGCTCTTGCACTTTTCGCTTGATTTCATCCATTTTCTTCTTAGCTACACGCTTTGCCTCCTCGGGGACATCTATATCCGTTGGTGCAATGGAGAATCCGTGTCTATCTAGGAAGGAGAGCAATATACGTGAAAGTTTATTTAGGAAGTCTGCTGCGAATTCATTTCCGTAATCTTTTGCAATTACGTGTAGAATGCTTTCAGGCTGTTCTGGACCTATGGATTTCTTGTCAATTACTCCTAGGAGGAGCTTTCCATTTATGACCAGGACATAGGCATCATATGGGCAGTCTTCCTTCTTACATTCTTCACAGGCCTCACATATCTTTGCCTTTAACGAGTAGGTTAACCCCTCTGGGAGAAGGATGCTGAATATCTGTTTTCCAGTCCATAGCTCCTTTGGCTTCCTTATAGCTGGCTCTGGGAGAGGTCCTGTATAGCCTATATTTGCTAGAAGCTCCCAAACTTCTTTTTTGGTCAGAAGGGTTGTCTTCTTCGTGAGTAAATAAGCTGAAGTGATGAAATCGTGGAGGGCTCCCATTATTGGGCCGCCATATCGTGGGGTCAGTATCTGATTTATTACATTCATGAGCAGTCTAGCCTCAGCCTGCGCCTCTCTGGCTTGTGGAACGTGTAAGTTCATCTCGTCTCCGTCGAAGTCAGCGTTGTACGGTGGACATACGAACAAGTGTAACCTAAATGTCTTATATGGGAGGACACGCACCCTGTGGGCCATCATTGAAAGTCTATGTAGACTAGGTTGTCTATTGAATAGGACAATGTCACCATCCATTAGATGTCTTTCCACAATGTAGCCAGGCTCTATGGATTCAGCTATCTTCTTCAGCTTCTCTGGATCCTTTATGAACCTTAAGTTTCTCTTCCTACCGTCTGGTCTGATAATGTAGTTTACTCCTGGATACTTGTCAGCTCCATTCATGATAAGCTTTCTCAACTTCTCAATGTTGTACTCAGTTACTCTCTCAGGCACAGTCAGGATCTTGGCTATCTCTATTGGAACGCCGACTTCATCTATCTCAAGGTATGGGTCAGGTGATATGACGGTTCTAGCTGAGAAGTTAACTCTTTTTCCAACTAGGTTTTTCCTGAATCTCCCCATTTTACCCTCTAGTCTCTGTGCTATCCCCTTCAGTGGTCTCCCAGATCTATGCTTTGCCGGTGGAATTCCAGGCATACTGTTGTCTATGTATGTTGTAACGTGATACTGTAGGAGATTAGATAGGTCTTCAACGATGATCTGTGGGGCGCCAGCTTCAATGTTCTCTCTGAGCCTGTTATTTATCCTGATTATATCCGTCAGCTTGTGTGTGAGATCATCCTCTGCCCTTTCACCTGATTCCAGAAATACTGAAGGCCTAACGGCTGGTGGGGGAACTGGTAAAACTGTCAGCACCATGTATTCAGGTCTTGTAATCACGCCCAGTAAACGTGCATCCTCATCTGATATTAGAGTTAGCCTTTGTCTTATTTGAGCTGGTAGAAGCAACTCTTCTCCATACGGAGTTTTTTCATAAAATGAGGTAGCACCTACAAGGGTTATTTTATACTGTTCAGCCCCACAGTGTGGGCAGTACTTAACGTTTTTAGCTTTTTGAACTATCTCCTTAGCTATTTCCTCGCTTAGAAAGCCATTTTTCTCGTAGTATTCGCGCATTCTCCTATAATACCTCTTGAGTACTTCCTTTGGAAGAAGTATTCTGCTGCATCTTCGGCATGTCGCTGAAAGTATTTCATGGATTTTCTTAGCGTAAAGCGGATGAATGACTGGTCTGGCTAACTCGATGTGGCCGAAGTGCCCCGGACAAGTATAAGATGGACAACCACAGGTTTCGCATCTTCCATAGGGCTCGATTAATCCTAGTCTTCTATCGGATAAACCTTTCCTCTTTGGAAATCCATCTTCATCGTAGATGTCAGATGAGGTTACTTCGACTACTGAAATTCTTCTAATATAGTCTGGTGATGCTGGCTCAAAGCTTATCTTCTTAATCTTTTTTATAGGGACGGACATCACTCCTCACCTAGATGAATTCTTGTTCTTACGCCTAGTGCGAGAAGCTCTTGAAGGAGCAGCTTGAAGGCATATGGTATGTATACGCCGGATACCTTTCCTTTTTCTTTGCAGTATGGGCATACATACTCGTTTCTTACCCTGTCATAATATGCAAGGGAGCCACATACTTCACAGACATAGGCTAGATATTTGTCTGACACCTCAAGCATTCTCTCCCTGAGGTTCATGGTGGCACCGTATGCTACTAGACAGTCTTTCTCCATTTCACCAAACTTTAATCCTCCCTCTCTCGCCTTTCCTTCAGTTGGCTGCCTCGTGAGCAGCTCTATTGGACCAGTTGCCCTTGCATGCATTTTGTCAGCTACCATATGATGGAGTCTCTGATAGAAGACTACGCCTATGAAGATCTTGGCCTTCATCTTTTCCCCAGTTACTCCATTGTAAAGCACTTCTTCACCGTTGTATCTGAAACCTAGTCTCACCAGTTCCCTGTATAGTTCCTCTGGTGATGGATGGTAGAATACTGTTCCGTCCATGGGCTCTCCCTTTAATGCAGCTATTTTACCTGCTATGCTCTCATATGGCTGTCCCATGGTCATTCTTGACGGGAATGCATGTGGATTAATTATTAGGTCGGGAACTATTCCATCTCTTGTGAAGGGCATGTCCTCTTCTGGCAGGATTATTCCAATCACTCCTTTTTGACCATGTCTTGAAGCAAACTTGTCACCTATCTCCGGGATTCTAAGGTCTCTTAGGATCACTTTTACAAGTCTGTTTCCTTCACTTGTGACCGTTAGAAAAACCTTGTCCGCTACGCCTTGTCCTCCATGCACGACCGTAACTGAGGTGTCTCTTCTAGTTATGGTTGGTCTCTCATACTCGCTTAGGAATCTTGGTGGACTTGTTCTTCCAACGATTACATCATATTCCTTCAGTTTAGCCTCTAAAGCCACTATTCCATCGTCTTCCAGATGCCTATATGCTTCCTCTTCTTTTCTTCCTCTTACATCGTAATCTGGCTTCTCGAATCTATCTTGTTCCCCGCTTGGATACTTTAGCTCTTCAGCCTTGTAGCATCTGTAGAATGTAGATCGTGCCAATCCTCTATCAATAGCAGCCTTATTCAAGATGATAGCGTCCTCAATGTTGTATCCAGTATAGGAGAGAACTGCCACTATGAAGTTTTGACCTGGTATCTTATCTTCGCCTATAAGTGAGATTCCAGCAGTTGTAACAAGTGGCTTTTGTGAGTAGTGTAGCACATGGAATCGAGTATCTGTTCTGTATCTAACGTTTGGCATGAAGTAGCCTATTGACTGTTTAACCATCGTGGCCTCGTATGAGTTTCTTGGGGCGTTGTTGCATTCAGCAAATGGAATGACTGAAGCAGGTACGCCGAATATCATCCATGGAGCTATCTCCAAGTGAGTGTGTTCCGGTGTTAGATCCTTTGGGTCTATAGCTACATAGGCGTTTTCCTCTTCCTCAGCGTCAAGGTATTCAACTATACCATTTCTGACTAGGTCATCCCAGTCCCATTTACCTTCTCTGAGAAGTTTCATATGCTCTTCTGTCAGCACAGGTCTACCATTTTTAACAACTAGGAGAGGCCTTCTAAGTCTTCCGGCATCACATTCGACATAGACTTCATTAACGTCTTCATAGTATGCAACATTTACTTGATCGCTGATCTTTCCTTTTCTACGTTCCTCTCTAATTTTCTCAGCAAATTCTCTGCCATTTTCAACGTATCCTATGGGCCTACCATTTAGGAATACTTGAGCGTATTTGTGAAGCTCTTCCAAAGGAACTTCAGGAATTATGCCTAGTCTGAGGAGATGCCTTAGGATTATCCTTTCATCTATGCCCATGGAGACCTCCGCTGAAAAAGCTAGGTTTTTAACTAATCCACAATTTATTCCCTCAGGGGTTTCATATATACATAGCCTTCCCCAATGTGTTGGATGCAAATCTCTAGCCTCGAAGTGTGACTGCTCTCTTGTAAGTGGTGAGACCACTCTTCGTAAGTGACTTATTGCAGAAATGTAATTTTTCCTGTCCAGAAGCTGACTTACTCCAACCCGCTTATTGGCCCAGTTTCCAGTTGCGAGCGCATGCTTTATGTGCTGTGTCAAAATGTCAGCTCTTATGGCATTTTCTAATAGATGCTTTATCTGTCTTTCAGCTCCTTTTCGTGCAAGTGCTCTCTGAAGTTGGAACTTTATGTTGTTACATAACATGTTGAAAGCTGCCTGAAATTGTATCTCCAGTAAGTCGCCAGCACATTTAACTCTCTTAGCTGCACAGTGGTCTTTATCGTCTGGTGCCCTTTTTCCATATGCAAGCTCTAAAACTCTTCTAGCCATGAGACAGAGATACTTTGCTTTCTTGTACCTTACATCGTCCTCTGGCTTGATGCCTATATGTGGAAGTAGAAGCCTATCCAGTATAATTTGAGCACGGAGAACTCTATGCCTCAAGGCTAAGCCTAGAGCTACTCTTCTACCTATGAAGTCGAGGCAAGCCTTTCTTTCGGCTGCCTCGAATATTGCTCGCACAATTTTATTGATTTCATCTACAGATATTCTAAGTCTTTCCGAAGCTTCGGTTACCTTGTGATCTGAGAAAATGTTAAAGAGTTCCTTCGAAACCTTTGCTATTGCCTGTTTTACATTGTTTGGAAGTTCAGCTATTTTACCCTTCTTTTCTAACTCTTTTATAATCTTATAGATTTCTTCATCTATTATCGCTAATCTTACCTTAGACTTTGAAATATTTGACAAGGTAACCTTACGTATTTCCTTTAAGACTTTACCTATATCCTCGGCTGAGGCAAGCTCATGAGCAGCTTCAGTTCTCCTAGCTATGTGCTTAACTACTTTATTAACGGCATTGCTTATTTCCTTGTCTGAAACATCGAAAAGAGCTTTCAAAAGCTCACGTAATCGTCTTTCAGATATCTTAAGCTTCTTAGCCACAGCTTGTATATCGTCGGAAATGTCTATTCTCTTGGCAACTTCACGTAACCTACTTATTTCATTTATAGCCGTGTAAAGGTCTATCTCAGCTTCCTCTGGGGGGTTTACGGCCGTCCATATATCTCTGTCAGAAACCATTCCTAGAGCTTTCACGACCACTAGCAAAGGTATTTTACCTGGAACTGAAGGGAGGGATAGGTAAAGGGAGCCAACTTTTCTTCTTTCAAGAACTATGGGGACACGAATACCATGGCCAGCCGAGAAGACTTTAGCGCTACAAACTGGAGATGGTCCTTTCTTCGCTGTTAAAAGAATTCTATTTGAAACTAAATCCTCCTGCGACGCTATAACTCTCTCAGATCCGTTTATTATGAAGTATCCTCCAGGGTCGTCTGGATCTTCTCTTAAAGCTATGAGTTCCTTCCTAGATTTCTTGTAGAGTACACAATACTTTGACTTAACCATTATTGGAAGTCTACCTATGCACACCCTATATGTTCCAAGTGTTTCTATCTCTGCTCCCGTAATGGGATCTGTTCTGACAGGAGTCATTTCCAGATAGATGTCAGTGGCATATGTTAGTCCTCTCATGCGTGCCTCCCATGGAGTGAGCTTGGTGTACGTTCTGTCAGCTTCAAGCGATATTGGGCACTTGTCAAGTGAAATGTTTCCAAACTTTACTTTGAGAGTTGGAGTTATCACAAGCTCCTTCTTTTGATCAATTACTTTCTGAAGACCTCTTTCAACAAATCTATTAAATGACTCTATCTGATGCTTGACGAGGCCATGCTTCTCTATAAAAAGCCTTGCCAAAAGTTTTCTATCTTCAACAGTTGGAAACTCCATTTTAAGCCACCTCAGAAGCTCTAACTACCCTCCTAAAGTAAACGTACCTTCCAGCGATGTCATCTCTCCTAATAATCTTGATTACGTCACCAGGCTTAGCTCCGATCTGCTTAACAATAGGGTCTGTATCGAGTATACGAGGAAGCTGATCTAACGTTGTGTGATATTCACTTAAAATCTTCTTAGCCTCTTCCTCGCTTAACACTATATGTTCGGGAACAAGTACATGTTTCGTTAAGTCAGGGTTTGTTTCACTGGCCGGTTCTATTTTAAATTCTTTGCGCCTTTTAGACATCTTACAACTCCATCCTGCCTGTGAGGCGGGCCCGGCGGGATTTGAACCCGCGACCACCGGGTTAAGAGCCCGGCGCTCTACCTAGCTGAGCTACGGGCCCATATACATAGCGCGGGCTATCTGCTCAATTATACACTAAACACATACATAAAAATTTAAAGTTAAAGGTGGCGCCCCGGGCGGGATTTGAACCCGCGTCGGCAGGGCGACAGCCTGCCATACTAGACCGGGCTATACGACCGGGGCATAGTCCCCCGGGGGTGATTTGAACACCCGACCAAGCGGTTGCGGCTGAAAGGCACTCATCGACAGAGCCTTTCTTACTCGTGCCTTCATCTACAGCCGCTCGCTCTACCAGGCTGAGCTACCGGGGGACTACTACTATCAATATCAAATAACAAGGCTTTTTTAAAGATTTTGCTACTTGGACCGATTAATATAGCGAAATTGATAAAAACACATAATCTTCAATGGAGGAGGAGCCCCGGGCGGGATTTGAACCCGCGACCACCTCCTTACCAGAGAGGCGCTCTAACCCGGCTGAGCTACCGGGGCTCTCTTGGTGCGGGGGGCGGGATTTGAACCCGCGCAGCCCTACGGCACAGGATCTTAAGTCCTGCGCGTTTGGCCAGGCTCCGCCACCCCCGCAGAGGGGAGGCGGGCGGGATGGGATTTGAACCCATGACCTGCGGCTGTCTCCGCTTTTCCTTAGGAGGCCGCCGCCCTATCCAGGCTAGGCTACCCGCCCCTCAATATTATAATTATGCATGGACTTATTAATGAGAGAACGGTAAGTGCATCGGAGGTTATTGATTGGGTAGCGTATGGGATTTCATTAAGGGGGTTGTTAAACTCATACGTGTACCAAATTGTACTGTAGCTGGTGTAGCGGTGATTTTTTCAGCTTACATATCTCTGCATTATAACGTCGACATTATAGCATTTGTAAACGGCTTTTTGACTGGCTTCTTTATAACAGGGGCAGCTATGGTTGTCAATGATATCTTTGACATAGAAGTTGATGCAGTCAACGCTCCGGATAGGCCCTTGGTCTCGGGCGTTGTAAGTGTTCGTGCAGCTTACATTTTATCAGTGTTCCTCATAGTCTTGGGATTAGCATTCTCGGTTCTTGAAGGGGTTTTCGCCTTCGTTATAGCAGTTGTTTTTGCATTGATCGCTATGATATATAATGGCAAGCTGAAGGTCTATGGAGTCTATGGTAATATTCTTGTAGCTTTATGTGTTGTAGCCCCTTTCTTGTATGGGATGGCCATTGCTGAAAGTATCGACCTTGTCGTCGTAGCATTCTCAATTATGGCATTCTTAGTTAATGTGGCCAGGGAGATCATTAAGGATACAATGGATATTAAAGGGGATCTGAGAAGAGGTGTAAAAACGCTTCCAATGAAAATCGGTGTGAAGAAATCGGCTTACACGGCATTTATATTGACTTTCATAGCTGTTGTCATGAGCTTGGTAATTTATCCGATATTAGAGCTCAGTGTGCTTTATTTAGGCTTTGTAATTCCATCCATAGCCATCTTCATGTATGCTGTAAGCGTATATGCCTTGAATCCAAATTTGGAAAATGCCAGAAAGTGTAAAAGAATGTATCTTGTTGCCATGATGATTGCATTAATCGCCTTACTCCTATCACGTGTCTAGCTCTACTCGAGAGATGTCGCCTCGTAAAAGATGATGTCGCCGAGCCTGTCTACTATTGCGATCAGTATTGGTACATGGAACTTCGAATATTTCTCAAGTATTTTGAGTAGTTTTCCGACCTCTATTTGATCCTCCTCGTAGAGTACCGATATAATTAACATTTTCTCCATGGATTTATGCCTGAAGAGGAAGGTACTTTCATCAAGCGTGTCTGCAAGTTTAAAGCCAATCGAGAAAAGATGCTTGAACACGATATACTTAACTAAAATGTCTTTATCGGCTTGGATAAGTTTATCTTCAAACTCATTAGCTTTAACTTTTATTCCATCTATGAAGAACTCTTTGGCAATTTCCTCCCTGATAAGCCAAATGGCCTCAATAGGGGAAACTATTAGAGAGTAACCCTCGACGGAGGCCCCTATACCTCTCTGGTGTAGCCTAGATATTTCACGTCTATGACCTGTAAGCTTAAGCTGATGGTCCTTTGTTAACTCAAGGATCATCTTGATGGGCCCGCTGGGATTTGAACCCAGGGTCTTCGGCTCCGAAGGCCGACGCCTTATCCAGGCTAGGCTACGGGCCCCCTCTTAAATAAAGAATTAGTATTAGGAGAGATTTATTGTTCAATTGTGGTATCCTATGGTTGAATGTAGAGACAGTCTACTTAACCGAATAATGAGAAAAGTGTATACAATTGAAATGCTTAGAGAGCTAAAAAAGTATTACACGTACAAGGAACTTTCCGCAATCACGGGGATTCCAATACCTGTCCTCAATAGGTATGTTAAAGGCAGAGTTCTACCAAGGGATGAGCGTGTAAGCTTTTTGGAAAGAAGACTAAACATGGATTCACGCGTCGAAGAGCTTGTTAGAAAAAATATAAGGCTGGTACATTCAAGATATGTGGAGGATATAAACCTCACTGGAAACGTGCCACTGCTTAAGATAATCTCTAAGATTGTCCATAAGTTTTTTGGAAGCTCTTCCATAACGAAGGTTTTAACAGCTGCAGTAGATGGTATTCCACTAGCGACTGTTATAGCCTATGAACTGTCAGTTCCTGTTGTAATTGCAAAAAGTAGAAAAGAGGTTGGCGTAAGGAGATACTATGAGGCTAGCTATTATGCGGAGGATGCTACTCTTATAACCTTATATGTTCCACAACAAATGTTAAAACCCGGTGACAATGTTCTGATCGTGGATGATCTTATACGGACAGCTAGAACTTTAGTAGCTTTGATAGAGATCACTGAAAAAGCTAAAGCGAATCCTATTGGAATATTTTCACTCATAGCTGTGGGAGATTCATGGAAGAAAACCTTGGAGGAGAAAATGCCGCTGGAGAAAGTGAAGGTTATTTATAGAGTTAGCTAGATCCTTGTCCAGCAACTATGTCAGCTATTTTCTCGAGACTTATCACATGTTGTGTTCTTCGCATCATATCTTTAATGGTTACTTTACCCTCTGAAACAAATTCGCTCCCAATTATAGCTACGAACGGAATGTCTCTGTTGTTAGCATATTTTAACGCTTTTCTCAGATCTCGTTTATACTCTAATTCCGTACACATTCCTTTTCGTGCAAGGATAACTTGAGCATTTAATGCCGCTGAGATATACTCGGGCTTAACTGGAACAAGAAGTATTCTTGGAGAAGTTTTAACGTCATAGTTTAATGCCATGGAAACTCTATCGACGCCTATTGCAAAGCCTATAGCTGGTGTCGGCGGGCCGCCAAACACCTCTATAAGAGAATCATATCTTCCTCCACCACCGATAGCCACATCCAAGTTGGATGAATAAACTTCGAATATTATCCCAGTATAATATGCCAACCCTCTAGCAAAGCCCATGTCAAGTATTATACGCGAGTTTCTGCTTAGTTTAAGAGATAGTGACAACTCTTCAATGAAATCTATTCTTCCCTCAATTTCACTAAAGCCGTAATCTGACAATATTCTTCTACATTCAGCACATAGTGATGACACATTAGAGCCTTTAATCTGCATAAGCCTCTGGAACATGTTAATCGCTTTAGGTGGAACATACTCTTGAACTAAATTTGTGAATGTTTCATTGTCTCCCTTATCTAGTGCGGTGAAGAGGAGTTGCTGCTTCTCGTCTGGAATCAAATAGTAGTCAAATATGCTACGCCAGATGGCCATATCACCGATCCTTATTGAGACGGGTATTTTGAGCTCGTTCATTAAAGTGTCGACCATGGTAAGTGTTTCAAGCTCACCATAGGGCTCTTTCAACCCTATGCATTCCACACCCGCCTGCCAAAACTCTCTATATCTTGCCCTTTGAGGTTCCTCGTATCTAAAGCAGTTAGCCACGTAGAATAATCTTACAGGCAGAGGAGATGATTTCAGATAATTTATATATATTCTGGCTATCGATGGTGTAACTTCTGGTCTCAAAGCAAGTATAAGACCTTTCTTGTCTTTAAAGACGTACATGGTCTTAGAAATCTCCACTCCAGATTTTTTCTCGAATAGTTCAAAGTATTCTAGAGTTGGTGTAATAATCTCCTCATATCCAAATCTTGAAACGATTTTCCTAAACTTTTCTATGACATATGTAAACTTGATGGATTCTGGTGGAAGTATATCTCTTACTCCCTTTACCTTCCTCAGCATGTAGTCACCTAAATAAAGAATATAATCGCTGGAAAATGAAATGGTT